>JAGQVC010000360.1 GCA_020438185.1 Bacteroidota bacterium | reverse complement strand
TCGTCCATGATTTTCATAGCCGACATATGATCTATTCCCGGATCTAATCCGCACTCGTTTAGAAACACAAGACCTTTTTCGGCAGCTTGTTCTCCCAAAACTTTCATTTCATCGCTTACATAAGAAGCTGTCGCCAGATTGCATCCTGCCGACAGGCAGTTTTTCGCAACATCGGGATGCATAAATGCAGGTAGAAGTGATACAACCCAATCGCATCCGGAAATGACCGTTTCCCGCTCTTCTTCCTTGCTGAGTTCAGCGGAAACAAGCTCCAAAAGCGGGAAATTTTCCTGATAATGCTTCAGGTGATCAACATTTAAATCTGCGATTTTTAGTTTCCAGTTCTGCTCTCTGCACAAACCAACGAAAAACTCAATAAAATAGCCGGCAGAACGTCCTGCACCCAGCACCGCTATCGAAGCCATAATAAAAATGAAAAATTAGGGAAATGCTTAATCGTCAGATGACTCCAGATTAATAAATGCGCCGTCCTCAGCATTCACAGTAACAAAATACTGCGAACCATCGGGCAGGGTAGTAGGTGTAGTTTTACCCCTGAAAGCGAAACCACCCGAAATTCGAATAACACCATCACGCATTTTATAACTGGTTACATCAACAGCTCCAGAATCGGCTGTATAAACTTTCTGACCTGCATCCTTGTATTTAATAATCAAAGTAGAATCTCCGGGGATGATTTCTCTTTTACCTTCACCAAAATCTCTGAATACAATTCGTATTTCAGAATTATCAAGTCGGTATAATGTTACATAGTTATTCCAGTTTCCGTTAGCGTCGGTAACATAGAAATAACCCCTTGAAAAAGTAGTGTATGCCCCGTTGATTATAACTGAACCGGCTGCAACCGTTTCCGAATCCTTATTATCGTCCTGATTATCCTTTTTACAGGAATTCAACAGGGGAAGTAGAAAAACCCCCGCCAGAATCAAACGATTTAAGAACTTTGATCTGCTGACTGCTTTATACATGCACTCTGATTTTGACCCGATAAAGTTACTTATTTTTCATTTACACCAGGAATTTCGAAAGACAGCGTTTGATAAATTTAGGTAGGTTTGTTGCCCATGTTTAGTGAACAAGATAATCAACAGCTTCTCGAGCGCATTCAAACCGCATCCTCCATTATTATTGTAGTTCATAGAAATCCCGATGGAGATGCTCTGGGATCTTCACTTGGATTGCAGCATTTCTTAAAAGAGTCATTTCAAAAAAGTGCAATGGTTGTTGTTCCTGATGCCTTTCCTGATTTTCTGAATTGGATGCCAGGTTCTGATTCAATTTTTGTTGCTGATAATCAGGCCGGTGAGGCCGAAAAATTGTTGAATGAAGCGGAATTAATATTCTGCCTCGATTTTAATGATGCATCACGCGTAGCGGCGCTGGAAAAACCATTATCAGAAAGCAAAGCTTTTAAGGTGATGATTGATCACCACCGGAACCCTTCCGGATTTTGTGATTTAGTTTATTCCGACATTTCTGCATCATCGACTTCCGAAATGGTTTTGCGATGGATAGTTGATCTGAAAAAGGAATCTTTACTAAATAAAGACATGGCTTCTTGTCTTTACACTGGAATTATGACCGATACAGGCTCATTTCGGTTCGAGTCATGCACATCGGTAACGCATCGCATGGTGGCTCTGCTTTTAGATACTGGTATAGAGCATTGGACAATTCATGAATTGCTTTCGAACCAGAATTCGCTTGAAAAATTACAGCTCTGGGGGCTGGCATTCAAAGATAAATTGGTGCATTTGCCCGAGTACCGCACTGCTTACATCTATTTAACTGAAAAGGAACTTCAGTCGCATCAATACAAGGAAGGCGATCTGGAAGGATTGGTGAATTTCGCCTTGAGTATTAAAAACACCTTAATGGGCGTTTTATTCAGCGAACGCAATGGACGCATCCGGATTTCGTTTCGTTCGGTAGGGAGCTTCCCGGTGAATGAATTGTCATCGAAACATTTTAGCGGAGGAGGTCATTTGAATGCCGCCGGAGGAGTTTCTGATTTGAGTTTGAATGAAACTGTTGAGAAGTTTAAAGCTTTACTAAGTGAATACCCACAGTTAAAACCCTGATTAATTGAAAGTAATTTATTTCAAGAGTATTTTAGTTGTCATACTGTTTATATCCGCCTGCGGCGGAAAACAAAAACAGGAAGACCTGAAAGACCCCTTAGATGAAAAAAGAATGCAGGAGATGCTACTGGATGCA
>JAGQVC010000359.1 GCA_020438185.1 Bacteroidota bacterium | reverse complement strand
CCTTATTCAGTATAAGTGTATTCGGGGTTTTGCAGTTAAGAAGTATCAACGTTTCCGAAATCCCAAAACCAGGAATCGGCCCCCGTGCTGTTAGCGGTGAAACTTACGTCACCGGCAGGCAACAGCAAAATAGTATTTGATGCTTCGATATTTAATATTACCGGCTCAGCGGCATCAATAATAAAGGTGGTTGATTCAGAACCGAATTCACCGAAAATAAATTCCAGCGTATATTCACCATCACCCAGATTATTGTATTCAAATTCCCAGATATCCGTTGTTTCAATTAATACAGTCTCGTCGGGAGCAATTAAACGGACTGATGCATCCTCAACCGGTTCGGTGAAGAATTGAATAAATCCGTCGTTTTGAGCACAACTTTCGCCAACGGCAACATAAACCAGCTGAAGTTGTTCGAAGCGATCGCGCACAATTGCGGCATTTGCAGCATCAATAAGTTCCTGCTGGTTATTTCCTGCAACCAGTGCGAAACGCAAATTTAGCGAGTCTCCTGCATTTAAATTGAACGATTCAGTTCCAATTAATGCAGATATTTCTCCCGATGCATCTTCACGGGTTTCTTCACCCGAAAGCGCTGTGAATTTTTCTGCATTGGTAAAACCATCATATAACATGATGCTACCAGCACTTCCGTCGTTGTTAAAATGGTAAGGATGTATATTTTCCGAACCCAGAAAAACCCATCCTACAAATGGTCCGCCTGCTGCTGAAGCGTAACTCATTTTTCTTGCAACATCCCAGGCTGCTGTATTATTTAAGGCATCATTAATATCCCAATCAGTAAAAATTCCACCATGCAAGCCATTCACGGCTTCGCCGGAATTATTTTTAACGGTAAATCTGAAATTAATATAATTTTCATCGGCCGGTGAGGCCAAAACCCGCTGAATAATATCTATTTGAGGATTAGCAGCACTATCGGTTGCAAAAGATGAATTTAAATCGTTGGTATTTCCCGGAATAAAGGAAATTCCTTCGGTGCGAAAGAAGTCACTGTCGTAACCCGGAAGCTCGGCTGCATAGGCATTATCGGCCATTTTTTGGTCAGAACTTCCCAGCATAAATGATGAAGAATAAATCAAACTTTCACTTCCCGCGAAGCGGATACCAATGCCATTCTCTGCATAATCGGCAGAGTAACCTATGTTTCCGTTAGAAGCTGCAGTAACACTAAGGTCGCCGGAACTGATATTCAAATAATCATTGTTAACCTGAACACGAAGCATTTCCCAGCCATGATAACCATCTGCGAAATAATCAAGACGTAAATCTACATTTAAATTATAAGGGGTGCTTCCGAGAATACGAAAACTTAATTGGTTATCAGGAATTAAATAGGAGTTCTGTGAGTCCAGATTTCCGGCAATTAATGATGAATTTACAACCTCAATATCTGTTGATAAACAGCTCAGTAAAACACTTAAATTTTGAGCATCGGCCAGATGATTAAACAAATCGCCCTGCAGGCGAATGGTATCTCCGGGAATAAATATTTCGTCATTATTATCGGTGAATAATGAATTAATTATTCTCATTCCGGGTTTATCAGGGTCGGTTAATGCACGGAGCATATTTAAACGACCGGCACCCATATACAAGGCAACTGTATCATTTCCGGGTAGTTCGAATAAAGCGGTATCGGCTGTTACCCGCAAACGCTCCTGAATTTGGGCCGCATTGTATTCCGGGAAGTGGCTTTTAACAATTGCTGCAGCTCCGGCAACCAAAGGAGATGAAAATGAAGTTCCCGAGCTCACATCATAGCCGTTAAATGGCCAGGTTGACTGCAGTAATTCACCGGGAGCAACAATATCAACAAATGGCGAAAAGGTACTTTGGTTCCAGATAACATCTGTTGCACCGGTAGCACCAACACTCATTACACCCGGATAAGATGCCGGATAATAAGTTTCATTTAATCCCGAATTACCTGAAGCTGCAATAATTAAACACCCTTTCGTATTTACAGCATAATCAATTACATCTGCCGCCATCGGGTCATAAAAAGTATTACCCCAGCTGGCATTAATTATCTGACATCCGCGTTCGGCGGCATAAATAATTCCTTCGTAACCATAATTAAATCCGCCGGCATCATCAATACGAATTGGTACGTAGCGACACCGGTATGCATTTCCGGCAATTCCAATTCCATTATTTACAGTTGCACTGCTTAAGCCGGTCGTAAACATGCCATGTGGCGAAAGCGTAGCAGTTGGAT
>JAGQVC010000358.1 GCA_020438185.1 Bacteroidota bacterium | reverse complement strand
GAATCATATCGGCCACTTCATGAATATTCTGTATTCGGTTATGCACGAAAAACACCTGACCGCCACGGTTAACTTCATGACTAACAGCTTCCTGAATAATGCCTTCGTTGAATGTATGCAGTTCGGTTTGCACCGGAAAGCGGTTTGGTGGCGGTGTATTGATTACGCTCAAATCGCGGGCACCCATCATGCTGAAATGCAATGTTCTCGGTATGGGCGTGGCAGTGAGCGTGAGTGTATCCACGTTCGTTTTAATCTGACGAAGCTTTTCTTTTGCCGAAACGCCGAACTTTTGCTCTTCGTCAATTATCATCAGGCCCAGGTCCTTGAATTTCACATCCTTACTAATCAGACGATGCGTTCCAATAATAATGTCTGTTTCGCCCTTTTCAAGTCTGGCCAGTGATTCCTTCTGCTCTTTGGGCGATTTAAATCGGTTGAGGAAATCAACCTTGCAGGGAAAATCCTTTAAGCGCTCCGAAAACGTTTTGTAATGCTGCAATGCCAATATGGTTGTGGGCACCAAAACGGCGACCTGCTTGCTGTCGTTAACTGCTTTAAAGGCAGCCCGCACAGCAATTTCCGTTTTCCCGAAACCAACATCACCACATACCAGACGATCCATCGGAGCTTCCTTTTCCATATCCAGCTTGACTTCGCGGGTTGTTTTAAGCTGGTCGGGCGTATCTTCATAAATGAATGAGGCTTCCAGCTCTGTTTGCAGGTAATTATCCGGCGAAAAGCCGAAACCCCGCTTGCTTTTTCTTTCTGCGTAAAGCTTAATCAGGTCACGTGCAATGTCTTTTACACGCGATTTCGTTTTTTGCTTGAGGTTGCTCCAGGCATTACTGCCGAGCTTATTCAGTTTGGGCTGTGTGCCTTCCTTTCCGGTGTATTTCGAAATGCGATGCAGCGAATGGATACTTACATATAATATGTCGTTGTCCTTATAAACCAATCGGATGGCTTCCTGCATTTTGCCGTTTACATCAATCTTTTCCAGCCCGGCAAATTTCCCAACTCCGTGATCCACGTGGGTCACAAAATCGCCCGGTTGCAGGCCGGCAAGTTCTTTCAGCGTTATAGCCTCTTTTCGGGCGTATCCGTCTTTCAGACGGAAGCGGTGATACCTGTCGAAAAGCTGGTGATCGGTGTAACAGGCCAGCTTAAGCGTGTGGTCGACAAAACCCTCGTGCAATTCGAAAGGAACGGGAGTAAATTTTACTTCCTTGCCTATGTCCTCAAAAATGGCGTAGATGCGCTCAATCTGCTTAGGATTACCGGCAAAAATGAGGTTGCTGTATTTTTGTTCGGTGTTTTCGAGGAATTTACGGGTAATAAACTCAAAGTTTTTATTGAATGAGGTTTGAGGCTCCGCCTGAATGCTCAGTCCTTCGGACCGATGAATAATAGTACCTGTGCCGGTTTCGATGCAGGAAAAATCCTGCATTTTGGAGATAACTTCATTTCCGGAACTGTAAAGTTCGGCCGGAGGAAGCTGCGCCGAGCTTTCTTCGAGGCTTTCCCATAATTCGGATGCCCGGATAAACTCCTTTTCTATTTTTTCGGTCACCAGCAATGATTGCCGGCACCAGATTATGGTTTCTTTCGGGATAAAATCCAGAAATGATTCCCGGCTTTCACGGAGAATTTTCCCCTGAACATCCGGTACGATCTGAACAAAATCGAGTGGTTTCAACGAAAGTTGATTTTCCGGGTCAAAGCTCCTCACTGAGTCAACCTCATCACCAAAAAACTCGAGGCGGAACGGCCATTCATCCGAAAAAGAAAACACGTCAAGAATCCCGCCCCGAATGGCGAACTGTCCGGGTTCGGCTACAAAATCAACGCGTTCGAATTCGTAATCATGCAATAACTCATTCAGGAATTCGATGTTCAGGCGGTCGCCTTTGCTGATTTTGAATGTGTTTTTCTTTAATGTTCCGTGGGTGACTACTTTTTCGAACAAAGCTTCAGGGTGAGTAACCACCAGAACGGGATTTTTGGACTGATTGAGCCTGGATAATACTTCGGCACGGAGCAACTTCGAATTCGCATCGGCCGAATCGGCATCGTATGGTTTTTTATAGGATGCGGGAAAAAACAAAACCCGATTTTCGCCTGTCAGACGTTCCAGGTCGTTGAGAAAATAGGCTGCATCTTCCTTTTCAGGAATAATAAATACGAAAGGCCTGGATAATTCGCCCGAAAGGGCTGCTGCAAAAAGTGCTTCCTGAGAACCA
>JAGQVC010000034.1 GCA_020438185.1 Bacteroidota bacterium | reverse complement strand
TTCGGATATTTCGAATCCCATTAAGCGCAATGCAAGTGAACGAGTTGTGAGAAATGGATTACGTCACGCGCATCCATCCTGCTTAGTGTTTCGGATCTAATCGACGTAATTTTCACTCTTGAGGTTGCGAAGCACAGCAGTTGACTTAACCGAAAAATCATCATTTTGTGTGACTAACCGCAAATCATCAGGTAAGCGCCCGCCGGATCCTGAATGAGGCAGTAATGCCGGCCATCGTTCCCCATTTTGCGCTTTTCTCCAATCAGCTTACCGCCCATCCGCCGGCAGGCGTCGAGCGAAGCGTCCAAATCGGCAACGTTTACATACATGAGCCATACAGGAGGCAAATTGCTATTTACGCCTCTGGCGTGACAAACCCCGCCTGCTGCATTTTCACCATCAGGCAACATCATCACATAATCATCGTAATCGCCCATGCTTAAGGCCTGCGATTTCCAGCCCAGCACATGCTCGTAAAAGTCTTTAACTTCCCCGGCATTTTCCACCGTAAGGTCATGCCATCCAATTGAACCAGGTGCATTTTCCATCAGGCCAGTTGCTTTGGTTTGCGTTTGAAAATGAGAGCGGCAACCAGCGAAAAAACCAATCCTACCGGAAGAATTTCCATCATGGTCATACCAAAACGGATTGCCGGATTCTTATAATAGTCGGCCCACATAGCCATTTCCTGCTTAGCCGCATCCAGTTCCTGGTCCGAAGCGCCTTTTTCCTTCATTTGTTCCATCACCGTGGTCCAGTACTCGGTAATGAAGTCACCCTCGGAGTTCGCCAGATAAATTTCCCACGTTATGGAATAAAAAATACCGGCAACAATGGTAACGCCAAGACCTATTAAGAAAGCCTTTCCAAATTTGATGGTACCTCCGTTTAATTTACGTTGCTGGTAAACAGCCAGAAAAATCATAGATAAGGCAATGAACATTCCCAGGTAACCAAGTACCTCGCCCATTGCAAAATCTTTGTTATCATGACCAATTTGCATGGTAATCATCATGAGCGCCGACACCACTATGCCGGCAATACATCCGTAAATAAGAATAAGTCTGTTCATATTAAATTGTTTTTGGCTGGGCAAAGAAGCAAACTTACTGGCTTTTTGACCTCATACCAAAGTATGAAATGCATTAATAAATCATCGTACTTCGGTATGGTCTTCAACAGAATGCTTCAAAATTCCGAGGCGAATAGCCTCGTTAACAGCCTGAGTGCGTCGTTGAACGCCTAATTTGCTGAATACCGATGCATTGTGAGTTTTTACGGTACTTAAAGAAACATGCAGGTGTTCGGCAATTTGCTGGTTCGACATACCGCAGGCTACCGCCTGAAGCACTTCGAGCTCACGCTCGGATAAACCGGCCGCATTGGCTTGTTCAGAAATAATTTCGGCCCCGGCGGCATTTGTAGCTTTCGGGTTGAGCGAAGCTTTTCGCCTGCCGGCCAGACTAAAGGCAACCCAGGCTCCAATGCCGCCGAACAATAGCGCTACCACCAAAAGATAAAACTCAAGCTTAAGATCCCTGATTTGGTAACGGTAATCAGCTAGACTCAGCAAGAAAGCGCCTAAGCCCAATGCAGCGGCATTAAGCACTATCAATCCGATGGTTCTTTTACGCCTGAGCATGGATGTTTGTAAAAATTTTACCCGGATTGAGGATGTTTTTCGGATCGAAAACACGCTTGATTCCGCGCATCAATTCAAGTTGCTGTTCTGAGAATGCTATTTCCATGTAAGGCTGCTGCACCAGGCCAATTCCGTGCTCACCACTCAAGGTGCCGCCGAGTGAAACAACCAGACTGAAAATCTCCCTGATTCCTTTGGGAACCTCATTCTTCCAGGCGTCTTCGCTTAAATCACCGCGAATAATGTTCACGTGCAGATTGCCATCGCCGGCATGGCCGTAACAAACCGAGCGGAAGCCATATTTCTCTCCGGTTTTCTTCACTGCTTCCAGCAGGACAGGCAATTCTGCCCTTGGCACAACTGTGTCTTCTTCCTTGTAAACCGAATTTGATTTAACTGCCTCAGCTACGCTGCGACGAAGTTTCCAGAGGTCTGTTTTCTGGGCTTCGGATTCTGCAAAGTAAATATCCATGCAATTATGTGCTTCAAGCACCGCAACAATTTTTTCCACCTGGCGCATCATTTCGTCTTCTTCGTTTCCGTCCACCTCAACCAGCAAATGCGCCTGCTCTTCTGCACCAATGTTCAGGCTTATATCATCCCGAAACTTTAAAGTCCAGTCAATGGCATCGCGTTCCATAAATTCAAGTGCCGAAGGCACAACTCCGGCTCTGAAAATTGCCGAAACAGCCAGGCAGGCATCGCCGGCAGCCCGGAACGGCGCCAGCAGAACCTTGTTCAGAGGTGGATATGGAATTAATTTGAATACCACTTTCGTGATAACGCCAAGCGTTCCTTCGCTTCCAACAAGCAACTGTGTAAGGTTGTAGCCTGTTGAGTTTTTAAGCACACGGGCGCCGGTTCGGATAACTTCTCCGTTGGCCAGAACCACCTCCAGATCGAGCACATAATCGCGTGTAACGCCGTATTTAACAGCTCGTGGACCACCCGAACAATGGGCAAGATTGCCACCTATTAATGAGCTTCCCCGACTTGATGGGTCAGGTGGATAATACAAGCCCTTTTCAATCACGGCTTCCTGAAAAACCTGAGTAATTACGCCGGGCTCAACCGTTGCCTGAAGGTTTCTTTCATCAATTTCGATGATGCGGTTAAAATGCTTCATGGCAAGCACAATCCCTCCATTTACGGGCAATGCGCCTCCGCTCAGGCCGGTTCCGGCCCCACGCGTAGTAACGGGAATCAGTTGCTCATTGCAGTACCGCAAAATTGCGGAAACCTGGTCCACCGTTTTCGGGAAACAAACAGCATCGGGCAGAAAAACGAGATCTTCTGTTTCGTCGCTGGCATTCTCAGCACGAATTTCATCGTTAATACTGAAGTTTTCTCCGCCACAAATGGCTTTTAGCTGGTTAAGTTGATCGCTCGTTATCATAAAAGGAGCTTCAAAATTATACAATCTCAGTGTTGGGTTACAAGCAATCTGGAGCTCCGCTCTTCATTGGAACTTTTAAACCGAAGCAGGTAAATTCCTTCAGGCAGATTGCTCACATCATAACTCTGAAAGCGGCCTTCCGATGTTTCAACAAGCCTCCCATCGATTGAATAAATGCTGATATCTTCCGCCGGCAGGCGGAAATAAATAACAGAAGACGCAGGAACCGGATAAAGAAGCGGCTCCGACTCATTTGCATTTAAAAATGTGCTTAAATCCGACATATAGGCTCCTACATCAATGCCATCAAGCACCACCGGCAGACCATTCATATCGGTTTCGTCGGGAATCAGCTCAACATTCTGACTACCCGAATTAACTGCAGGAGAACTCAAAGTGAGCTGAAAATGTGGAGAAAGCGGGTTGTCGCTAACGAATCCGGGGTTGTCAAACCACAAGCTCTCTTCGGTGTATGTGCTGCCTTCGGCAGGATTAAAAGCATAAACACGCGCATTCTCGCCGCCGGGACAATAAAACAGGTTTTTCTCCAGCACAAGATTATCGACCTGCCAGCCAAATAAACTGAGTCCGTAAAAATCGCTGTTTAACACGTAAATTATATTGTTCTGAATTTCGGAATCAATTGATTTCTGTAAAGAAACCGCACCCGAATTGTCGAAAAATGCACCGTTGTTAAACAAGGTATTATTTCGAAAAACACAGTCTTCGATAATCCCTGCATTAGCGCCAAAAACTGCCCCGAAACGTGTGTTGGAGTAAAGTATATTGCCGACAACATTTATGTTTAGGGCCGTAAACCCGGGAACTTCACAACCAACAGAAATTCCGCTGCCCGAAGCGAAAACTTCGTTGTTGTCGATGTAAACACTGGCAGCCCCATCGGCATAAATTCCGGCCGGCTCGTTCCCCTCGAGCGGTCGCTGGCAATTGTAAATGGTATTCCTTCTAATTCTTCCGTTTCGGGTCTGATTCAGAGCCTGATCGCCTTCGGCGGGATAAGCCCAGGAATAGTGTCCTGCTACATCAATCCCTATATTGGTAATGTCATGAATGTGGTTGTCTTCGATCAGAAAATTCGTCACATTTCCGGTTAGAGTGATAGCTTCGCTATTGCCCAAAACCAGATCGTTGAGAAAGTTCCTTCCAATGTAAACATTGTTCCAGGGTTCAGCTTCCCGCCCATTCACTAAAATGGCATTCGACTGACGAACAGGGCTAAACGATTCCGGGTCGGCATCCGGATCGGCTCCCCAACCGCAATTAAAAAACTCGCAATCCGAAACAAACAAACCATTTCCCGCCCCAATGGCATAAATACAGCGGGCTTCCTGCGCATAGTTTTCCCTGAAAATAAGATTACTTAGAAAAATACTATCGCAATTTTCAATAAAAACCTGCACCGTTCCATCAACTCCACTGCCCGAAATTGTTGATTTATCGAAAGGATTATAGCTATTGAGCAGAATATTGCTTTTACCCGAAAATGCAAATCTTTGCCAGTAAGTACCTTCCATAAGCAGGATGGTATCGTTGCCGCTGCCGCAGTTATCAATCGCCTCCTGAATCAGAAAAAATGGTTCGGAATATGTTCCGGCGGCACCGTTCTGCCCATCGGGCGAAACATAAAAGGTAGCCGAAAAAGATGTCAACGCACTAAAAATCAGGAGGCAGGAAAAATAAATTGTTTTTTTCATGTCCTTAAAGTATGAAATTCAAATTAAAGGCGTGTCCCGGCATTCGTAAAGCAATTCAATAATCCGGCACTCGCAGTAATGCTTTCCGCCTTCGGCGGGATGAAAACTTTTCCATCCCGGTATTCCAATCCTGAAGCATAGTCGCCCTTGAGCAACAGCGGACCGTCGGCATCAATAAAATCGGCCATTGAACTAACCTGTAGCAATGCCCAGGTGCCAATTGTGCTTTCGTTCATGTTGCCCAGCATAATTTTAAAGCCTCTTTTGCGGGCTTCTTCAGCAATCTGAAGTGCCGGCGTAATACCTCCGCATTTAGTTAGCTTGATATTTATTCCTCCAAACCGGCCTTCGCAACGGTCAAGGTCATCAATCGTTCTAAAATCCTCATCAGCAATGAACAACATACCCGTGTGGCTTTGCAGGGATTTCATGTCTTCAATAAGCTCCTTTTTAAGCGGTTGCTCTGTAAATTCTATCCTGCTTATATCAACTGTGTTCAGGAATGAGTTGGCTTCATTTACTGTCCAGGCAGCATTTGCATCGAGCCGGAACTGAGCATTACTCTGCTTGCAGAGCATATTGAACAATTCAGCATCTCCTTCGAACCCGACCTTAATTTTGTAAACCGGCCAGGGCAGATTATTCATCTTTTGGAGCATGGTATCAGCTGTGTCAATCCCTATCGTATAATCGCAGGAAACACTTGCAGGAAGAGGCAAACCGGCTAGTCCGGCAGCCGAAGTGCCGTTTATTCTGGCCTGCAAATCCCAAAATGCAGTATCGAGTGCACAACGTAAAAATGAATCCTCAGGAAACAGGTTGTTGAGCAGCTCGTTAAATGCGTAAGGACTGGAATCATTAAATGCTTCTATTTCGGAACGTTTGCTCAGTGCTTTTTCCATCAGACTTTCCAGCGAAATCTGATAATACCTGATTGCCGGCGCTTCGCCAAAACCCTGAAAGCCATCCTTTTCAAGCATTACAATTAAGGTCTCCTGCTCAGATTTGGTTCGGCCACCCGAAATTGTAAACGGAATGTGAAAGGGTAAACTTGCCCTGGTAAGATTTAATTTCATGAATTGAACGGCCTAAAAGCAAAGGAAAGGAAAAAATATTCGCTTTTGAACAGGTAAGGCGGATATGATTTTCCAGCTTCATTATCTTGCACCGACTTATGTATAAACTATTTTTACAATCGATGAAAACACGTCTGATTTCAGCTTTCATTATTTCTGCTTTCCTGTTCAGTCTTTCAGTCTTTGGACAAAAGAAGGATCTTTCGCTACAGGAAATCTGGGCTTCCAATACATTTAACGCTGCTTTTGTGATTGGCGGAGATCCGATGGAAGACGGAAGTCGCTACAGCATGCTTGAATTTGGACGAGAAGGGCTGCGGGTTTCGGCTTTTTCATATGCTACCGGTGAAAAGCTTGAAGATATTTTCAGGCAGGAAGATATTCAGCTGGACGGTAAACCTATCGACTTTGATTCCTACGAATTTAGTCCGGGCGAAACCAAACTTCTGGTGCCCACCGAAAAGGAATATATCTACAGACATTCAACTCGCAGCCGTTATGTAATCATTGACCTGAAGGCTAAAAAGGCTCAATATCTTGCCGAAGGCAAACAGCAATATGCTGAATTTTCGCCACAGGGCGACAAGATTGCCTATGTGCGGGATAATAACTTGTTCGTGAAGGATTTGCAATCGGGAGCTGAAACCCAGATTACCAAAGACGGCAAGCAAAATGAGATAATAAACGGGGCGAGCGACTGGGTGTACGAGGAAGAATTTGCAATAAGTAAAGCATTTGAATGGTCCCCTTCGGGTGATAAAATTGCATTTCTGCGTTTTGATGAAAGTGCGGTTAAGGAGTACAACATGCAAACTTATGGTTCCCTTTATCCCGGGATTTACTCGTTTAAATATCCAAAAGCAGGAGAAGACAATTCACTGGTTCAGGTGTTTGTTTATGACCAGAAAAGTGGCAAAACAGTTAAAATGAAAACCGGGGATGATAAAAATCAATACATCCCGAGAATTAAGTGGAATGCAAGCGGATCGCAGCTTTGCATCACACGATTGAACAGACATCAAAACCATCTGGAATTATTAATGGCTAATCCCGCCGACGGCGGAATAAGCATACTGCTTGAAGAGAAAAGCAACACATACATTGACATAAACGATAACCTGTTTTTTCTGAATGACGGGAAGCATTTTGTGTGGTCGAGTGAGTTAGGTGGCAGAAACCATGTGTATCTGTACGATATGCAGGGTAATAAAAAAAATGCAGTCACTTCAGGGGATTTCGATGTTACGGAGGTTTACGGGGTGAATGATAAAAGTGGCATGCTTTATTACCAGGCGGCTTTCCCTTCACCATCCGACAGAAGTATTTTCAAGGTAAAATTAAACGGCAAGGGAAATAAGCAGCTTAACGGGGGCGGTGGTCATTTTGACGGAGCCTTTAGCGCTGATTACAGTTATTACCTGCTCACCTCGAGTAAAGCCAACGAAGCTGAGCGTTTTGATTTATGTGATGCAAATGGCAAAGTAATACGCAACATTGAATCGAATAGCTTATTAACGGAAACTCTGGCGAATTATAATTTATCGGCTAAGGAGTTCTTTAGTTTCACGACAGAAAGAGGCGATATTTTGAATGGCTGGATGATTAAGCCACCCGGGTTTGACCAAAATAAAAAGTACCCGGTATTTATGACCGTTTACGGAGGTCCCGGACACAACACGGTAGAAAATCGGTGGGAAGGCAGAACCTTGCTTTGGCATTACATGCTCGCGCAAAAAGGTTATATAGTTGTTTCGGTTGACAATCGCGGTACACAGTACCGGGGCGAAGCATTTAAAAAAGCAACATACATGCAGCTGGGTAAGCTCGAAACCGAAGATCAGATTTCAACTGCAGTGTATCTTCAGGGACTGCCTTACGTAGATAAAAGTAGAATTGGTATTCAGGGATGGAGTTATGGAGGTTATATGAGTTCACTTTGTATAACCAAGGGTGCTGATATTTTTAAAATGGCCATTGCCATTGCCCCTGTTACAAACTGGCGTTATTATGATTCGATTTACACCGAAAGGTTCATGCAAACTCCCGATGAAAATGCTTCCGGTTACGATGACAATTCGCCCATAAATCACGTTGCCCGGCTGAAAGGCGCCTACCTGCTGGTTCACGGCACAGGCGATGACAACGTTCACTTTCAGAACAGCGTCGAAATGGTAAATGCACTGGTAAAAGCGAACAAGCAATTCGACTTTTTCGCCTATCCCGATAGAAACCATGGAATATACGGAGGAAATACACGTTTGCATTTATTCACAAAAATGACCGATTTTATCCTTAAAAATCTGTGATATATCAAACTAAATCAATCGTTTATGCCAGTCAGTCAAAATGCTTATATTTGTAAATTCAACCCAAAAACTGTGAAAGCACTTTTTTTATCCGCCCTATTAACACTGACATTTCAGGGATTAAGGGCACAACAGGCACAGCCTGATGTTGATCACAGAATCAGAGATCACTACTCGGAAGAACAAATTGCGCAGCTTGATGAACTCACGATTGCACAACTGAATTTTGTTTTCAGACATTCCTATGTGCTGGTCACAGAAAAGCCTTGTGCTGAATGTCCGGCTGTGGATCTCGAAAATTTTGACCCATACAGTTTCGATCGCGATCTGAATTTCAGAAAGCGCATTTATTTAAGTAATCCGGGGATTCCGATTGATTTATTATCGGAAAAGGAGCTGGATGCAGAACTCACAAGAATTAAGAACGAATTTCAGTCAACTCACTGATCATGAATAGAATCGCTGTTATAATCGGAGCAGTCATCTCAAGCGCTTTCCTGTCAACCACCACCCTGGAGGCGCAGACTTACTCTATGCAGGCCACGTCCGGGACAGGTCCGCTGATAACTACATGCGGTGGAACAATACTGGACCCAGGAGGTGCAGGTGCGTATGACAACAGTCTTGATGTGTATCAGACCATTTGCCCGACAAACCCCGGAGAAAGTATCAGTTTGACATTTGTTTCATTTGGCACAGAATCCTGCTGCGACGAATTGACCATTTACGAAGGTCCGGATAATACGGGTGCGCAGCTTGGAATATGGGCTGGATCTGTTAGTCCGGGAGTTGTAACAAGTTCTGAAGCCGGAAATGGGTGTCTCACTTTGTATTTCAATTCCGACGGCAGCGTTACAGGTTCCGGGTTTGAGGCAACAATGGAATGTGTTCCGAGTCCGCCAGCCGTAACTTTGGGTACGGGAGGAGCAACAATAACAGGTTGCTCGGGCGTAATAACCGATCCGGGCGGAGCAGGAAATTACGGTGCGAACGAAAACGTTGTACAAACCTTCTGTTCGGGAACAGGCGAATGTGTTAAGCTGGACTTCCAATTGATGGCAACAGAAACAGGTGTGGATTTACTTAATGTTTATGATGGCCCTTCCACAGCAGATGCACTTATAAGCACTTACAGCGGAACAATTGCAGCTCCGGATCCTGTTCAGTCTAGCACAGTGTCCAGTGGTTGCCTCACTTTAGAATTTATCAGTAACGGTTCGAATGAGCAAGCCGGATTCAGAGCTTCAATTACATGTGTTCCCTGCGAAATACCTCCTGTAGTTTTAGGACAGGGTGGTACAATTACAGGCTGTTCCGGAACTATACTCGATCCGGGTGGAAATGGCAACTATCCCAACAATGCCAGTATTACTCAAACTTTTTGCTCAGGAACTAATGAATGCGTTCGCATCCAGTTTAGTGAATTTGCGACGGAAGCCACTGTTGACAGACTCCGTATTTACGATGGTCCCAACACGAATGGTAATATATTGGGT
>JAGQVC010000357.1 GCA_020438185.1 Bacteroidota bacterium | reverse complement strand
CAGAACCGTAATAAAGAACTGCTGCCGAATTAAAAAATGTTTGTTTTCCGCTTTGTTTAATCTGTTTTGGAGCCGGAAAAATTTGTTGTTGTGCCCTGGTTTGGGTTGTAACTAATAAAACCGAAATAATCAGGGCTAATATTCTCATGAATTCCACATTATAGATGCAGCGCCTAAAACAGCCGCATCGCCTTCGTGCAATGCCGAAGGATATATATGAATATGTCCTTTGTAATTATTGAGAAGATTTTCCTCGAATGCCATTCGCGTTGGTTTAAAAAGCAATTCGCCGGCACGAATTAATCCACCGAACAGGAAAATAGCTTCCGGACTTGTATAAGCAACACTGTTTGCAAGGGCAAATCCCAGCATTTCGCCTGTGCGGCGGAAGGTTTCTATTGCAGCAAGTTCCCCGCCCAGCGCCCGTTCGGCAATCATCCGCGCCGAAGGCGCTTCTGTATCCGAATTATTTAATTCAAGGTAAGTTCGCACCAGGCCAGTAGCACTAACATAGGTTTCCAGACAGCCTTTTCTGCCACAGCCGCATTTACGCCCATCAGGCACCATAATTACGTGTCCCAGCTCCCCTGCAAACCCATCGAAACCATAAATAAGTGAGCCGTTGGCAACTATTCCCGAACCCAATCCCGTTCCGAGGGTAATCACAATAAAATCGCGCATTCCCTTGGCGGCGCCAAATTGCATTTCTCCAATTGCCGCTGCTTTTGCGTCATTGGTTATTTTACAAACTGTTTGTAGTTGGGCGGCAAATAATTCGGCTAGTGGTACAATACCGCGCCAGGATAGGTTTGGGGCGTTTTCAATTGTGCCTTTATAAGGGTTCGCATTCGGCGCCCCAATACCAACTCCTTTTAATTTAATGTCCGGAAACTCAGAATTCAGGCTCCCCAGCTGATCTTTAATCAAAGCACAAGCAGTATCCACAAAATCCGTAAATTCGGGATACTGAGTTGTTTTAATACTGCTCTTGGTTAATACTCTTCCTGTTGCACTAACCAGTCCAATGGTTGTATTTGTTCCTCCAATATCAATTCCTGCAACTATTTCTTCCATTTTTGGCCTTAATGCGTAGCGTTATTCGGGTCATATTCAATACCCTGGTTTTTAAGCACCTGCTTCACTTTGAATCCATAAAAAGCCAGATAAGCAAAGCCGATTACAGGCACAATGTAGGATATTCTTATGTTCTGATAATAATCCGAAATATATCCTTGCAAAGGAGGAATTAATGCTCCTCCTAAAATCATCATAATGAGCAAACTGGAACCCTGGGTTGTGTATTTTCCAAGTCCGGCTATCGACAAGCTGAAAATGCATGGCCACATTACCGAACAAAACAATCCGCCGGATATGAAAAAGTAAACAGACCAATCCGATTGAACCAGCAGTCCTGCGAGCAGCATTACCATTGCCATTAAACCGAAAAGCAGCATGGTTAAGGCAGGTTTGTCGGCTGCCAGAAAGAAGCCGACTATTAAGATTAGTATAAATGGCGCAAATTTTAACAGCTCGTCCATTGGACTGCCTTTCAGGTAGTTAACAAAAAGAATTAAGGCGTAAGCAATAAAGGGCACTACGACATAAAGCACTTTGCGCAATTTTTCTCCGGGGTTAAAAACTGTAATGGCTCCTACCCAGCGCCCAATCATCAGTCCGCCCCAGTATAAAGAGATAAAGTGAACCGTAGTATCCGCCTCACGTCCAAGAGTTTGACGCATGTATTCAGGCAAATTACTTTGGATAGCGACCTCAACGCCCACGTACACAAAAATGGCAATCATACCATAAACAAGCTGCGGATAGCGAAGTGCTCCGATATCCCTCTCAACTTTCTCGGAGGCTGTAATAGCCGGAAGAGAAGAAAAGCCAAGCATAACAGCAAAAAGAATGAAGGCTGCCGCCAGAATTATACTGGGAAATACAACGGCATCAACACCCAGGTAAGTCACTTCCAGATTTATCGGACGACCAATAGAAATCAATTCTCGCAGACGGTCAGCGGTCTCAGTATTACAGGTTAAAACCGGAATTCGTTGATCGGGATAAAGTGTTTTTATTGCTGTAACCGTTTCTTCAAGTTCCTTGTGGTCGCTGTGGCTCAGTAAAATTGATGCTGATTTATTATTAATGGCTTGCTTATAAAGCGCAACGGCCTCATCGGCCGGTAGGCCTGAACCAAAAAATGAAGTTTTTTCGGGGTAATTACCTACCACAGAGGCGCTCATTAATCTGGTC
>JAGQVC010000356.1 GCA_020438185.1 Bacteroidota bacterium | reverse complement strand
GTTGCGTTTTCGGGCAACAAAAGGATTGAACTGGACGAAGCCATCGAAAAACTCAAGTACGAAGAGGAATGAGAACCATTTTTTCAATGCGGCAAAGGCGCATCATTACAGTGGTGCTTACAATATTATTGGGGGCTTTCCTGCTTTATGCACTCCGGGGGCTGTTCACCGCTTTCCTGGGAGCCATCGTGCTTTATGTGCTTTTCAGACCACTCAAGATTTACCTGCATGTTAAAAAGCGCTGGCCCTCCTGGCTAAGCACCTGGACAATTATTGTGATTTCGTTCGTCGTTCTGGTGATTCCATTTGTTGCTGTTGGTTGGATGATTGCCGATAAAACCACCCAATTCCTGGAGCAAAAAGACACGATTACCTCCATGATTGATAAGGTGCAGGAATTTTTGGGTGTTAATTTAACTGATCAGGAATTAATTGATAAAGGAATCGGATTTTTGGAAGAAAATCTCGCCGGCGGGCTTAGCAATATTCTGAATGGTGCTGCAGGACTGGTTTTCAGCATTGGCATGATGTACTTTTTTCTGTACTTCATGTTCTATTCTTTCCAGAAATTCGAAAAGGGGCTATTGCGGTATATGCCTTTTAAACACAACCAAACTGATATGTTTGCTGAAGAATTGCGAAATTCAACCTTCGCAAATGTACTTGGGCAGGGCTTCATTGCATTTGTTCAGGGCGCTTTGGTGGCGGTCGGCTTCTGGCTTTTTGGGTATCCCGATGCTATTTTTTGGGGCACCATTTCGTTTTTCCTCTCATTTTTACCGGTAATTGGTGCTCCCATTGTTTTCGTGCCTGCGGCACTGATAGCGCTGGCTCACGGCGATTCTGCAAAAGGTTATTACCTGCTGCTTTGGGGATTTATTCTGGTTACCAATATCGATAACGTGCTCAGGTATTTCATTTCGAAATACATGGCTGATACACACCCGGTTATAACCATTGTGGGCGTTATTATCGGTATTCCCTTGTTCGGAATTTTAGGTCTGGTATTCGGCCCTCTGCTAATATCCTGGTTTCTGCTGATGCTTCATGTGGTTGAAGAAAGCAACGATGAAGGCGAAGCGGTTAACGGCGGCGTGTCGTAGTTTTCTTGCCGAAAAGAACACCAAAAAGTCCGCGAACAAGCTCTCTTCCAATTGTTCTGGTTACACTGGAAGACATTACTTCCTCAAGCATGCTTTTTTCTTTCGGCCTCCGGCCTGATGCAGAAGTTTGCGCAGGCGCCGTTACCGGCGGATTGGCAGACTTTTCCTCACCCCGAATCCGTTTATCAAGAATTTCTGCGGCACTCACCGGATCAATTGTATCACGGTATTTTTGGAACATTTCAGATTGCTTCATGATTGCAGAAGCTTCTGATTCCGGCATCGGGCCCATTACGGCAACCGGCGGAACAAGATGCGTATAAGCAACTTCGGTGGGAATTCCTTTCGAATTGAGTACTGTCACCAGTGCCTGACCGATTCCAAGTGCTGTGAGCGTTTCATCTATTTTGTAATAGTCTGACCGCGGGTAAGTTGCAACAGTGTCCTTTAGCGCTTTTGCATCTTTGGGAGTAAAAGCCCGCAGCACATGTTGAACGCGATTTCCCAATTGTGAAAGCACTGAATCGGGTAAATCCTGCGCCATCTGGGAACAAAAGAAAACCCCTACTCCTTTCGAGCGTATCAGTCTCACAATCTGTTCAATCTGCTCCAAAAAGGCTTTTGGCGCATCATTAAATAACAAGTGTGCTTCATCCAGGAAAAATACCAGTTTGGGTTTATCCAAATCGCCGGCTTCGGGTAAGGTCTGGTACAGCTCGGCCAGCAAACTAAGCAGGAAGGTTGAAAACACATCCGGTTTGTCCTGCATATCGCTCACGTTAAGCAGACTAACAACGCCTCGTCCGTCGGTTTTCCGCATCAGGTCATCGATTTCGAATGAAGGTTCACCAAAGATTTTATCGACGCCTTGTTGCTCAAGCGCAACAATTTTCCGGAGAATGGTTCCGGAACTCGCAGTTGAAATACTGCCGTAATCAGCCTTTATTTCAGCTTTTCCGGGACCTTCGGTGAGGTAATTCAGGACCTTTTTTAAGTCCTGAAGGTCAACAATTGGCAGTACGTTATCGTCGGCATACTTAAAGACAATACTTAGTACACCGGTTTGTGTATCGTTTAATTCCAGAACTTTAGCCAATAGGATTGGACCAAATTCCATAACGGTTGCGCGCATCTGTGCTCCGGTTTTACCGGTAAGCGAATA
>JAGQVC010000355.1 GCA_020438185.1 Bacteroidota bacterium | reverse complement strand
GTGGAAAAAAGGATTCCGCTTTGGATAGTTGAATGCATAATAGGGGACAGTTAATAATGATTAAAATTTAATCAGGCTTGCAATTTTTGAGAAAGTAAATAATTGACATATGTATCTATTTTTCAATTCAATCAGAAGAGGGCAACCTCTAATTATTGCATTTGCAGTTTGCATGGTTATTTTTTCGTGCAAACACGAGATTCCATTGGTTGAAGACCCGGGCAACCAGAATAATAATGGAAACAATAACGGTAACAATAACAACAACAATAACAATAACAACAATGAACATACTCTGATTTGTTTTGAAACTCAGATATTACCCATTTTTCAAACGAACTGTGCCAAGAGTGGTTGTCACGATGCTATTACCCATGAAGACGGTATTCATTTGTATGATTATGATCATATCATTCAGAGAATTGAACCCGGAGATCCGTACGATGGCAAAATCATGGAGTCAATTTTTGAAACTGAAGCCGATGAAACGATGCCGCCGCCGCCAAATACTCCGCTGAGTGCCGATCAGATTGCATTGCTTACAACCTGGATTCTTCAGGGAGCTCAAAATACTACAGGTTGCAGTTCCGGCGTTTGTGATTCCAGTTCATTTACTTATTCATCCGATATTGCGCCGATTATGCAAACACATTGTAATGGATGTCATTCAGGAACCTACCCTTCGGCAGGAATTAATACATCAAATTATCAGGGTTTGTCAACAATTGCTCAAACGGGAGAACTTACAGGCTCAGTGAATCATACAAATAATTTCTCAGCCATGCCACAGAATGCAGCAATGCTCGATATTTGCAAGCGAACTAAAATCAACAAATGGGTTCAGGCCGGTTATCCAAATAATTAATGAAAAAACTAATCTTTGTTACTCCTGTATTGCTTGCTATGCTTGCTTTGCAAGGATGTTTTTATGATGTTGAAGAAGAATTATATCCTGATTCAGGCAATACTTCATGCGACACTTCCAATGTGAGATATTCCGTAGAGGTTTCTCAGGTTTTTAATGCCAGATGTAATTCCTGCCATTCAGGTGTAAATGCCTCAGGTAATATAAGGCTCGATAATTACCAGGATATTAAACAGTATATCGACAATACCGGAGGACGTTTGATGTCTTCCATTCTTCAGGATGGAAATGCCAGTCCGATGCCTCAGGGACAACCCAAAATTGCAGATTGCGAAATTTCTCAGATCCAAATCTGGATCAATAACAATTACCCTGAAAATTAATTATAACCTATGAAAAGAATCAAATCAGTTATCCTGTTTATCGCTGTATTTGCAGGAAGTGTAAATGCTCAGAATATCTACTTCACAAAAACTGCCAAGGTAAAACTTGATGCCACTCCTGAAAATCCGGTCGAAGAAATAGAGGCCATTAATAACGAAGCAAGCAGTTTCGTAAACCGTGAAACCGGTGATGTTGTATTTGCCGTTTTGGTTAAGAGTTTCCGTTTTCAAAAAGCACTGATGGAGGAGCATTTTAATGAAAACTACATGGAAAGCAACAAATTCCCCAAGTCCGATTTTAAGGGAAAAATTTCTGATTTATCTGCCATTAACTTTTCAAAGGATGGTGAATACAAAGCAGAAGTGGAAGGAACACTAACCATGCATGGCATATCTAAAACCGTAAAAGCACCGGTTACATTTACTGTAAAGGGAGGAAAATTCAGTGCAGTTTCTTCATTTAAAATTAATCTTTCAGATTATGGTATCGAGCGCCCTTCTGTAGTAAAAGATAAAATTAGTGAAACCGCAACCATCAGCATTGACGCATCTTACGAGCCTAAAAAATAATTTCGATGCAAATTAAATTTATTGTTTTTCTGTTTGCCTTTTTACCTGCTGCTATATTCGCGCAACCCGGTGATGATTTGAGCAAAATGCTCGAGGAAGAGATGGCATCGGAGCCTATTACGGATTATGCAACTGCCACATTTAAAACCACAAGGCTGGTAAATGCGCATACCAATGAACAACTTGGCGGCGGGGTTCTCGATATGAGAATTTCGCACCGTTTTGGTCCGGTTAATTCCGGAATTCAAAACTTTTTTGGTCTGGATCAGGCTACCATGCGGGTTGCACTTGAATATGGAATTACCGACTGGCTAATGATTGGAGGAGGGAGAAGCACTTATGAAAAAACTTACGATTCATTTCTGAAAGTAAAACTGATGCGTCAAAGTAAAGGTCATAAGGCTAGACCTTTAAGTATTAATTATCTGGCATCGTGGCAAACCAAAACAATTC
>JAGQVC010000354.1 GCA_020438185.1 Bacteroidota bacterium | reverse complement strand
CTTCAAAATAAACTGGAACAAATTGAGGAAATAAAAATTACGCGCCCGGTAGAAGTGAATGCTGTTTTTTGCATTATGCCGGCTCAGGTAGCTTTGAATATGCAACAAAAATTTCCTTTTTATACATGGAATGAGCATACCGGCGAAGTTAGATTAATGTGCTCCTGGGACACGACAGAACAGGACATCAGCCGTTTTACGGCGGCATTAAAACAAGAACTTACCAACACGTAGCCTGTTTGCTATTTCCAATTTTTGGTTAATTTAACCGGAAAAAATCATACGCTATGAAAGTACTCAAAACCATTGGTTTAAGCTTATTAGGGCTCATTGTTGTGTTGCTCATAATTGGCTTTTTCCTTCCTTCTACCACACATGTTGAGCGTTCAATGATTATTAAAGCCTCGCCTCCTCTCGTTTTCGAGCAGGTGAATGTGCTGAAAAACTGGGAGAAATGGTCGCCCTGGCGCGAAATGGATCCCGAAATGAAAGTTACTTACGGTGAACAGGCCTCCGGAATGGGTGCCTGGTATAGCTGGACAGGGCCCAAATCAGGTGAAGGCAAGCTGACTTTGACTTCTGTAAAACCCTATTCACAGATTATGTCTGATCTGGACTTTGGCGAAATGGGGATTGCGAAATGCGACTATTTATTTGAGCCGGCAGAAGGCGGGACAAAAATGACCTGGATTTTCGACTCTGAATTAGGAGGCAATCCGGTTAGCCGCTGGATGGGAATTTTAATGAAAGGAATGCTTGAATCGCAATTTGATGCCGGTATGAATAAAATTAATTCATATGCAGGAGAATTAAAAGAGATGCCCGCTGCATCAGGCAGAATTGAGTCGGTGGAGGTAAAGGACATGCCGGAAGTTAATTATATGTTCGTGCACGACACTGCTTCGCTGGCTACAATCGGCCCCAAGCTTGGGGAAGGTTTTGGAAAAATTGGAGAAGCCGCTGGAATGCAGGATATTGCTATTAACGGGGCTCCGTTCGCTATTTATTATTCTGAGTCGACCACCAATTTCGATATGGATGTTTGCATGCCGCTTGAGCGCACCGGCAAAGATGCAGGTGTTGTGAAGTCGGGCAAAATACCGGCAGGAAAAGCAGTTGTTGTGGATTATTATGGTGCGTACGAATTAACCGGGAATGCCCATGAGGCAGCTGCCAAATATTTGTCGGAGCATCCCGAATTAACCATGACCGGTGCACCACGCGAGGAATATGTGACTGACCCGGAAACAGAAAAAAATCCGGACAATGTTTTAACCCGAGTAATTTATCCGGTAAAATAAATTGAACAGAAGAGTTTTTTTACGAAACAGCATCGGGCTGGCGGCTTTGGCCTACCGGCCCGATGTTTTTTTATTTTCAGAAAAGGATCATTTAAGAATGATTCGTGAACTGGAAGATTTTGCTGAGGATGAACTTGGCCTGCGGTTGAAGCGGAAATTCTACAGAAAATGGTTGCCGGTTGAACAGCAGCTCACTTATGTTTATGTTTCAAGATCTGACAGCGTATTATTACCTCCGGGCAAAGCCAATTTCAATTATTTTGGAACCGATACATTAAAAGCAGAAGAGTTCGCGAAGAAAGAAAGCGAAGAAGGCTTCGACACGATGGTATACAGAACATCGGGAACCAGCGCAACAAAATTAACGCATCATTTACTGGCCTACCCGTCGGAAGCAGTTATGTTTGTTGTGTTACATGAAATGGCTCATGTGCACAGAGAGAAAGCCAAATTAAAAATACCCTACCCTGCTGAAGAATCCTTTGGTGATTTTTTAGGGAATTATGCTTCCGAAAAATTTGCACAAAAATATTATCCGCAACACCTGGATCGAATTGAAAAACAAAGGCGAATTCAGGAAGAAATTTACACGCTTTTAAAAAGAACCGAAAAGCAAACCCAGGGAATTGAGCAGGAATTAAAGAATAAAAGATATACAGAGGTCAGCGCTGCCATGCAGGAACTCATAAGAGATGCAAATGAATTTCAACGCGACAGGTATAATTATCCGGTAAATCATGCTTACATTTTGCGCAACCGCTATTATTACAAATGGTATGATGAATTTCGAAAAATCCATCAAAAAGGGTCAGATTTAAAGGCAATGGTTGAACTTTACAATTCGCTGCCTGAAAAAGAAAGTGAGGTTTCTTTATTGCTCAAAAAGAAGTCGGCATAAATCAGAAATACCGTAAATTAAAAATGCCGGCATTTAATTACGAAGAATTCCCGATAAATAAATTGAAATCTGATC
>JAGQVC010000353.1 GCA_020438185.1 Bacteroidota bacterium | reverse complement strand
CCAGCATGTTATTTTTCTCGGTTCCGGCATTGTTTAAAGCTTCGAAAGCCATTCCGCCCGTTAGGGCGCCATCGCCAATAACAGCGATATGCTGCTTACTGGTTTCGCCTTTCAGGCGTGATGCAACAGCCATTCCCAGCGCAGCTGAAATAGAAGTACTGCTGTGCCCTACTCCAAAAGTATCGTATTCTGACTCCTTACGCTTCGGGAAACCGCTGATGCCACCGTAAATGCGGTTTGTGTGAAAAATATCACGACGACCTGTAAGCATTTTGTGGCCGTATGCCTGATGCCCAACATCCCAAACAAGTTGATCAGTAGGAGTGTTGAAAGCATAATGGAGGGCTACCGAGAGCTCAACGGTACCTAAACTGGCACCGAAATGTCCCCCTTTTACCGAAACAATATCGATAATATATTGCCTTAGCTCGTTGCAGATCTGAACCAGATCGTCTTCTTTAAACTTCCTGAGGTCGGCAGGAGAGTCAATCTGAGCAAGCAATTCACCAGGAATAATGTTCATAGGCCCGAGTTGCAGTAAGAATTGGTAAAGGTAGATATAATTGCTGATAACAGAGGGATTTCTGAAATGTTGCAATTCAGGAAAAATAATCTCAGTTATGAATAGCTTGATTTACCATAATTTCAAGCTTTTGTGAATTTGCCGTGTAAGCACCTCGCCTCGCTAGGTATTCATATCTTTGCGGCATGCATGAACAACATGCGCAATTTATGCGCGAAGCCATCAGGCTCTCCCGCGAGGGGATGGAAACCGGACATGGCGGACCGTTCGGAGCGGTAATAGTAAAAGACGGACAAATAATCGGGCGCGGATTTAACCGCGTGCTTAGCAGCAATGATCCGACAGCTCATGCAGAAGTGACTGCAATTCGCGAAGCCTGCAGCAACCTTAAACATTTTCAACTCGACGATTGTATCTTATACACTTCCTGCGAACCTTGTCCCATGTGCATGGGAGCAATTTACTGGGCCCGCCCGAAGGCAGTTTATTTTGCCAATACCCGAAAAGATGCAGCCGACATTGGTTTTGACGATGATTTCATTTACAACGAATTGGAATTGCCTTTCGAAATCAGAAAACTGCCCCTTCTTCCCTTGCTGCGCAACGAAGCCCTTCCGGTATTCGAAGCCTGGAAAAACAACGACCGGAAGACACCATATTGAATGAAACGTAAAGAAACCATTTTACTCCTCACGCTGGCACTTATTCAATTTACCCACGTGATGGATTTTATGATTATTATGCCATTGGGCAACCAGCTGATGAAGCTGTTCAGCATTGGTCCTCAGAAATTCGGATTTATTGTATCCGCATATACGATTACAGCAGGAATTGTAGGATTTACGGGCGCTTTCTTCGTAGATAATTTCGACCGGAAAAAGATACTTACAGTTTGTTACACAGGCTTTTTAGTTGGCACGCTTGCTTGCGCCTTCGCGCCCAATTATGAATTTATGCTGCTGGCCCGCATTCTTACCGGCGCCTTCGGCGGATTACTCAGCACTCTCATTTTATCAATTGTTGGTGATGCAATTCCTTTCGAAAGAAGAGCTTCCGCAATGGGCGTAGTAACTGCAGGATTTTCCCTGGCATCCGTTTTCGGTGTTCCCTTCGGAAACTTCCTCGCAACAACCTACACCTGGCATGCGCCGTTTTTCTTTATAGCCGGATTCGGTGTTCTCGTGAACCTGCTTATTCTTCGTTTTGTTCCATTAATGAACGATCATATTCAGGATAAAAGTCGCAGACCCGATTTGATCGGAGTAATTAAAAGATTGAGTAAAAACATGAATCAGCGCAGGGCGCTGTTACTCATGAGTTTGCTGATGCTGAGTCAGTTCAGCATTATTCCATTTATTGCCGCATTTATGGAGAAAAACGTTGGCTTTTCCCAACTGCAGGTCACATATATTTACCTGTTTGGGGGCTTATGTACTGTATTTACATCTCCACTCATTGGTCGCCTGGCCGATAAAATCGGGAAACAGAAAGTGTACGGAATTTTCGCCGGTCTGGCCATTATCCCCTTGTTTCTCATAACCAATATGCCGGTTTGGCCAATTTGGGCAGTGCTTGTTGTAACGTCCTTCTTTTTTATTGTCATTTCAGGTCGGGTGGTTCCCGCCATGGCTATGATTACCTCTACGGCCATTCCTCAGAACCGGGGAAGTTTCATGAGTTTTAATTCTTCGGTGCAGCAGCTGTCAGCAGGTATTGCCGCCTTTATCTCGGGGGCAATTGTTACTGAAAACGCC
>JAGQVC010000352.1 GCA_020438185.1 Bacteroidota bacterium | reverse complement strand
CCGGCGTGATGAATCCCGTAGCAACACCCTCAATATGTGGATTGTTTCCGATAACCTTCGCAAAGGCGCCGCCACCAATGCAGTTCAAATAGCGGAGCTATTGTGTTGATTTGCTAATGTGCTGATGTGATTATGTGCTTATGCTATAAAACACTAAGTATTTTTTTAGAAAATACTTTAGTGTTTTAAGTCCGTCCGCCGAAGGCGGATGATACTGCCATAAACCACGATGCATTACCTTCTCATATACCTGTCTCGTGCATTAAACCCAAACGAAACACCCGCTCTCAAACCTTTGTTATTGGGAATTATAAACGCATTCACAGGAATGTTAAGTCGGCCCGATTTAAATGTTTTTCCAAAGGCAAAAACAAAACCCGCCTGAATAACGGGATCTCCCCGACTGTCGAGTCGGGAAATTACATCAGCCCCTTCGGGTGCCGGCACAGAATCTTTTAATACTGTCCACACATGTGTGTCGCTGGTGTAATAACCCTTGCTTTTGGTGACAATTGAAAAGCTTGGACCAAAGGCAAACTCCCATCCGCTCTTGTTGTTTCTCATACCGTTCATTATTGTTATGCTTGGAATAAACAAGCCTTGATCAAGTCCGGTAACCATGGGAATGAACTCAAACAAAGCCTGAAAATTACCTTCGTTGAGATATTGCTTTTCGAATTGATAGCCAAACTGAAACATAGTCGGCTGGGCTTCAAATCCGCCCCGGTTAACACTTTGTTTCAGTATCTGAGCGGTTTCCCCTGTAAACAGTGTCGCGCCCATTCTGGGACCGTCAGACCGGAGCCTGAGCTGATACGGGTTATTCAGGGCGTTCTCAAATTCGTTCTTTACAGTGAGCGCTTTCCGAATATCCTCATCAACCAAAACTCCGAACATATCTCTCAATGTTATTTCAATCATCCTTCGCAATTGAGCTTCGATATTTAGGAATTCATTGGTCTGGGTTTTTTCAATTTTACCTGAAGCTACATCAATCATCCTGAAGCTTACCAGAATGTTATCGCCTAACAATTGTATATTTCCGGTTAACATCTTGTCCACTTTCAGGTGTTTTCCCAACTCAGTTAGACATATCTTAGAATAACACTCACCCATGTCGATAGAATCCCGTTTCATCAGATATTTCATATCATATCGGTCGAGTACCTGGTAAACTCCCAGTTTGTTCATTTCCAGGATTACAATATTGGTAAGCGATCCCTGCTTGCTGCTAATAATCAGAGTGCCGGGATCTATCTCACCAATCGCAATGCTTTCAGTCTGACTTAAGCTGATATTAGTGAGCATCTGAACTACAAAAAGAAAAATCAATTTTTTCATCTGAATACGTTTTTGTTTTCGGCAAAGGTGTGTCTCACGACATAAAGCTTTTTACGGAATTACCAGACACCAAATATGTAAGTTGTATATTTCACGTAAATAAACCCACACCAAATCAATTCCCCGACATCTCATGCATAATACACTCTGAGCCCTATTTGTTTTTGCGCAATTCGCCATTACATTTGTTTTGCATTATTGTTTTACACAAATGAAAGATCTGTATCAAAATCAAATCAAGTTCGTCAGGCTGCTGAAAGCATTGATGCCTTCGAATGTGAATCTGGCCAGAGACCTGATGGATCTTCTTGAAATAAGTCAGGACGCTGTTTACCGAAGGCTTAGGTGCGAAACCGCTTTAACACTGGATGAGACTGTAAAAATTTGTCTGCATTACAGCATTCCGCTGGAAGCTTTAAATAACGAAGTTCAGGATGTGGTTACTTTCCAGTTTCATCCTCTAAGCAACAGCCTGGAGGCTTTCAGAGATTATCTCGTTAAGCTGGGCGGTCATTTAAAATCATTCCGAAAACACGAACCGGCACACATCCATTATGCGGCTGAAGACATTCCGCTGTTTTACCATTTTGCCTATAAGGAATTGGCTGAATTCAAAACCATGTATTGGCTTAAATCCATTTTGAATATTCCCGAACTGGAAATGGTACACTTTCCGAATCCCGGAAATCCAATAATTGGCGAAGCGGAAATCCAGCTGATGTATTCCAATTATTCAGAGACTCCTACAACTGAGATATGGACTGATGCCACTGTGGATAGTTCGCTCAAGCAAATTCAATTTTACTGGGATGCCGGTTTTTTCGTTGACGCAGCTGCCGCGCATCAAGTGCTTGAACAGATGAAACTGTTGGTTAACAGGGTTTCGCGCCAGGCCGAAACCGGGCAAAAGCTGGATATAAACGGGGCATCTACAGGAGC
>JAGQVC010000351.1 GCA_020438185.1 Bacteroidota bacterium | reverse complement strand
CTTAATGCTGCCTTAATTGAATTCAATAAAGCAAAGTATAAATCACGGCTTTGTTCATTCCATTTAAAATCAACCTGAATCTCAGAAAAGCTAAAATTACCAGCGACTGCAATGCTGTCAACACGCGACATCAGGCTTGTGGCAATTTGTTCAACCTGCTCCGGCTTGATATGCGTAAAGAAATCCTGACCAATGTGCACCACAGGGACGATTTCCTGAAACTCCGGAAGCATTCCTGCCTGCAAGCTCACTGCATCGGCTATTTGAACTGCTTTTTGGGGTCTATCCCATTCCAGACTGAAACATCTCAGATAAATTCGCTCGTTACCTAATGATTTGAGAAGATTCTCATCTTCAATCCTCAATTTAAAGTCTTTGTTCCAGTAATAGAACGAGCGCGCAACGTCCTTATCGGCCGAACAGGCCGATAACAAAAACAAAAACGCCAGTAATTTTAAACTGCGGTAAAGCATTTTACGAATTTAAGTTGCCGCAGTAATTGAATTTTGCCAAAAACTTTATAAAACCAACATGCTGCAGCACCTTAATAAAACATTTGTGTCCTCTGCCTGTTTGAAAACTATCTTTGCAGAAAATACTTCTTTAAAATGGCATTCACTCCAACCCTGGTTTACGCTGAGGCAACACCAAATCCTTCAACTGTAAAATTTGTCGCCAATCGCCTGATAATTGAGCCTGGCCGGCAGGTGGAATACCTGAGTGAAGAATCCTGTTCAGGCTCTCCTTTAGCCAAAGAACTGTTCAGGGGCGGATATGTAAAAACTCTGTTTTTCTCATCCAATTTTGTTTCTATAACCAAAACAGATTCAAAGGATTGGACTTCATTAACAGGTCCAATACGTGAATTTCTTACAGATTACTTTACAAAAGGCCTTCCCGTGATTGAGGAATATCCTGAAATTTCGGCTGCACCTCAGCAGGAAGCGCAAAGTCAGGCAGTAGCCGGATCGCCTGAAGAACAAATCATTGGCATTCTTGAAGAATATATCCGTCCTGCAGTTGAGCAGGATGGCGGTGCTATCACCTTTCGCTCGTTTGATGATGGTGTTGTAACTGTTGCTTTACAGGGTAGTTGTTCCGGGTGTCCTTCTTCAAAGGTAACCTTAAAATCAGGTATAGAAAACCTGCTCACCCGAATGGTTCCGGGTGTTAAAGAGGTGGTTGCCGAAGATCTTTAATCGGATAACAGCCCTTTTCCAGAACTCAAATATTCTGGTTGATATCTTGGTAAATCAGGGATTTGACATTCTTATATTCCAAGCTAACAACTATGAATATCAAATAATTAAAAAGCCGGGTGGTTAAATCATCCGGCTTTTTTTAATTTAGCCAATTCTCACCACCACAACCGAACCTTCGCCATGAAAAAAATTATACTCTCAATTCTCGCAATTGCTCCTTCATTTCAGGGATTTGCTCAAACAATCGAAATAGACACATCTTCCAACTGGCAACAATGGATATCAGGAATTCTTGGTGGCAATTGCGTTGAAATCAGCAATGTCCAGTTTTCCAATCATCCCGGCTCTGCCGCCAGATTTACCAACGCCGGTGATATTGGTCTGAATCAGGGAATTGTGCTTAGTTCAGGTCAGATCAGCCCCATCATCGATACCAGCGCAACTTATTTTCTAAACGGAATGTTCAATGACTCGGAAGGTGATTCTCTGCTGGAAGTTTATGCCGTGCAGGAAATCGGTTACACCGGAAATGCCACATCACTGGATGCTACACGGATTGAGTTTGATTTTGTAGCACCGTCCGATCAGACTGTCAACATTCGTTTCGTTTTCGCTTCAGAGGAATATCCGGAATTTGCTCCGCCAAATAATTCATTCTTCAACGACATTTTCGCATTTTTTGTATCGGCCGAAGGCAGTGGTACTTATGAAAATATCGCTACCGTACCCGGTACTAACCTTCCGGTGACCATTGGAAATATTAATGCGATTACCAATGCAGAATATTACATTGAAAACACAGGCGACCACTTTGCCTTTGATGCCTTTACAACTCCCATTTCGGCAACTTTTCAGGCGATTGGTGGAACAACCTACCACATGATTATCGCTATTAGTGACATTGGCGATTTCAATTTCGATTCTGCCGTATTTCTGGAGCTCAACAACAATGGTTCACAAAGTATTCATGGCACGGCTTACGCCGGAATGGAACCGCTTTCAGCCGGACAGGTTGATTTATTTGGTTTCAACACCGAACCCGGAGCTTTTGATGTGCTTAACTCTGTGTCAACTGATGCCGCAGGTGATTA
>JAGQVC010000350.1 GCA_020438185.1 Bacteroidota bacterium | reverse complement strand
TTGAGATTAATCCGCAGTTTGATCTGGCATACTACAACAGGGGGCTTGCCCGAAAGTTAAGTGGCGACCTGCAAGGTGCGGAGGCCGATTTTTCAAAAGCCATAGAGCTTAACAGCAACATTAGTTCCGCCTATTTTAATCGTGCTATGGCACGAAGAAATATGGGAATGGAAGAAGAAGCGCTTCAAGATTACAATAAGGCAATTGAGCTGGATAAGGATTATGCAGATGCTATTTTTTACCGCGGAGTAACAAAAAAAATTATGGGCGATTATGACGGAGCCCTGAATGACTACACTGCTGCGATAAAGCTTAATGAGAACGATTACGAAGCCTACAACAACAGAGCAAATGTGCGTATGCTTTTCGGCGATTACCCGAACGCAATACTTGACTACAATCAGGCAATAAGACTGAGGGAAGATTATGCTATTGCTTATTACAACAGGGCAATTGCTCAAATAATGATTAGCAAGCGCGAGAAAGCCTGCGAGGACTTAATTCAAAGCCGGGATCTGGGTTACGAAGCTGCAGATCAGGCTTTAAGTGACTTTTGCCAAACAAGATAACCGAGATGCTAAAAAGAGTTCTAACTTTAAGTTTCCTGTTTATAATCATCGGGCTGCAAGCCCAGCAGACCAAAGTATTATGGATTGGGAACAGCTATATTTACACGAACAACCTGCCTTTAGTTTTTCAGAACCTGGCGCTTAGCGGTGGCGATACCGTTGTGTTTGACCAAAATACACCCGGAGGCACTACACTTAGTGCACATTGCAGCAATTCGACCACACTTCAGAAAATAGCTCAGCCCGGTTGGGATTACGTAATTATTCAGGCACAAAGTCAGGAGCCGTCTTTTCCGCCGGCACAGGTTTACTCTCAAACACTTCCTTACGCACAAATACTTGATTCTCTTGTACATGATGCGAACCCTTGCGCGAAAACAGTGTTTTTTATGACCTGGGGAAGAAAATTGGGCGACACTCAGAATTGCGCCAACTATCCGCCACTGTGCACATTCGAAGGGATGACAAACAGGTTGCGTTGGGGGTATAAACAAATGGCTGACACAACCCAATCTATTATTGCTCCGGTTGGTATGGCCTGGAAGGCCGTTCGTGAAACCAATCCTGATCTGGAGCTTTTTTCATCAGACAATTCTCATCCCGCTCTCGCGGGAACTTACCTGAGTGCCTGTGTCTTTTACAACACGCTTTTTAGAAAAACCTCAACCGGGTTGGCATATACGGCCGGCATTGCTGCACAGGATGTAAGCCTGATGCAATCGTTAGCGGATGCCACTTTTAATGATAGTCTGGAAGTATGGAATATTGACAGGTGGTTGCCGGAAGCAGATTTTTCAGTAGTAAATAATGGTCTGGAATTCAGCTTTCAGCAGGAATGTTTGAATAGCAACAGCTATTTATGGGACTTCGGCGATGGCAATACTTCAGTTCAACCCAATCCAATTCATGAATATGCTGTTGCCGGAAGTTATGAAGTCGTTCTGATTGCCGGCAATGGTTGCGAGCTTGATACAATTTCTGCTACACAGATTGCTGGTCCGACTTCAGTTTCTGAGCATTTATCGGGACAGTGGCGCGTATTCCCAAATCCTGCCGGGAATGATGTTCGAATCCAATCGGTTACCTCTGAGAGATTCCACATTGCAGTGTATTCTTCCAGAGGTCAGCTTGTTAAAGCTTTTGATGCTGAAGGCACCCTGCTTACACTCGACTTTTCTGATCTCGAAACCGGGGTTTACCAGATTATCTGCAGCACCCGCACCGAACAGAAGATATTCAGGATAATGAAGGATTAAATTAGTCCCTCAGCTTTGCACCCCAGTCACTTCCAAAAGCTTCGAGCAATCGCTCCATAACCTTTTCCACCTGTTTGTCAGTGAGTGTTTTAGCTTCATCCAGTAAGGTGAATGAAAGCGCGTAAGATTTCTTCCCTTCAGGAAGTTTTTCGCCCTGATAAACATCAAACAAATTCACCTCCTTAAGAAGTTTGCTTTCTGTTTTGAAAGCGGTTTCGTACAAAGAACCGTATTGAACATCGCTGTCGATAACCAATGCAAGATCACGACGAACAGATGGGAATCTTGGCGGATCGGAAATAACAGCTTTGTACTTCATTCGAATTTTTTGAAGTACTTTCCAGTTCAATTCGGCGAACCAAATTCCTTTGTTCAGGTCGAATGCTTTACGGGTTGTATCCGAAAGACATCCAATAATTCCGAAAGGTTTGTCCGAAACAGAAATTTCGAAACAGGGAGCTAATCCCGGAT
>JAGQVC010000349.1 GCA_020438185.1 Bacteroidota bacterium | reverse complement strand
AATTGCAGCGCTTAAATCGGGTAAAGCAAGGCTTTGGATTGAAGGACGTAGAAAATTTCCGGAAATAAATATTCCTGAAAATAAAAAAGTAATCTGGTTTCACTGCGCATCCTTGGGTGAATTCGAACAGGGGCGTCCGCTGATTGAGCAAATAAAAAGTGAATTTAATTCGGAATTTATACTTGTTACATTTTTCTCCCCTTCAGGTTACGAGGTTAGAAAAAACTACGCACTGGCCGACTTTGTTTGTTACCTTCCTACAGATTTACCCGGAAATGCAAGGCGATTCATCAAAATGATAAATCCGGCCTTGGTTGTATTTGTAAAATACGAATTTTGGGCAGGTTATTTATCCGAATTAAAATTAAATAATATCCCTGCATATCTTGTATCAGCAAGGTTTCGCCCGGGGCAGTTTTTATTATCGCCTGGCGGCGGATGGATCCGAAAGCAATTAAGCGCGTTCAGAACCATTTTTGTTCAGGATGAAAATTCGAAAAAATTAATCGCAGATAAATCCGAAAATAAAATTGTTGTTAGCGGCGATACGCGGTTCGACCGCGTTCTGGCCAATGCTGCCAATCCGGCAACATTCGGAATTATTAATGCGCTTATTAATAACAGAATTGTTTTTGTTGCCGGCAGTACCTGGGCCGATGATGAAAAAGTAATTTTTCCAATAAATTCTGAAAATGTATTTACAATTGTTGCTCCGCATGAGATAAACGAGTCGCATATAAATTCGCTCGAAAGCATTTGCCCGCAGCCGGTTGTAAGGTATTCTCAATTAAATGAAAACAATTCAGCAATTTATCCGGCTACATTAATTATTGATAATATCGGAATGCTGATGTCGGTTTACAAGCTTGCAGATATTACCTATGTTGGAGGTGCTTTTCATAAACAATTGCATAATATACTTGAACCTGCTGCAATGGGAGTTCCTGTGATTTTCGGCCCTTTTACTGAAAAATTTCCCGAAGGCGATGAACTTTGCGAGGCCGGCGGCGGATTTAAAATTGCTGACCGGGAATCATTTATGCATATTTTTAATGAATTAATAAACAAACCTGATTTGAGAAATACATCAGGCAAATGTTCTTCGGACTACGTGCAAAAAAACAAAGGTGCCACCGAATTAATCATGAAGGAATTGCGTTCGATACTAAATACAATTTAAAGCAATGAAAAAGTTTCTTTTAATATGTATCGGATTCCTGATAATTCTTCCGGCAATTGCTCAGGAAAGAGTGAATACAGTTGGCATTCAGTTTAAACCACTTTTTTCGTCCCGCTTTTTTGGAACAGGACCTGAAACAATAATTCAGTCACCTTTTACCTACGATATTCAACCTCAATTTGGCTATGTTTTCGGAATGGTAATTCGCAAGGGTTATACTCCTACCCTGTCGCTTGAATTCGGGTTGAATTATGCTGTGCGTAATTACAAATTGTCAGCGTTAAACAATGCAACCGGATCAGCAGAATCGATGAAAGTGGTTGGGTACGAAATCCCATTGAGTCAGTTGATTTTTATCAGGCTTTCAAAGCGCATTTATATGAATGCATCGGCAGGGTTGTGTTTGAATATGTTTCCATCTGATGTGTACAAGGAATCAGATTATTTCCTGGCCTACGCCGGCCGGAAAGGCTTGTTTGCAGTCAGCTTACTTGCCAATATCGGCTTTGAATACCGCAGCGAAAAAAGCGGTTATTTTTATTTTGGCACATCTCTCAACAGGCCTTTCAGAAGCATTTATGATGTAGCTATAGACTACACAGATAATAATTTTGTATTGAACACCGGTAAATCTCAATTGCGTGGCAGTTATTTATCGGTTGATTTCAGGTATTTCTTTCCTGAAGATCCTGAGAAAAAGGGTAAGAGCAAATAGTAAATGAATCTATCAAGTGGATTAACTTTTCACACCCGCTTGATTAAGAGAAGACTACACTGCATTTAGTTTTGTACTCATTTTTTTCGGTTGTCAAAATCAGAATTGTTTACATTTGCCCCCGTTTCGCCCGGGTGGTGGAACTGGTAGACACGCAGGACTTAAAATCCTGTGGCCTTTGCGGCTGTACGGGTTCGATTCCCGTCCCGGGTACAAAAATCAGAGCGGGTGTGAGAGCGAGAGCGAAACACAGCTCTGATTTTTTCTTCACACTCCCTCTCTCTCACTCTCACTCACACTGATTCACCTCACAATTTCCGAGAGCGAAACACAGCTCTGATTTTTTCTTCACTCTAATCCAGGATTCCGACAATTAAAACACGAAACTCATATCTCGCCACTATTTACATTTTCCTTTCT
>JAGQVC010000348.1 GCA_020438185.1 Bacteroidota bacterium | reverse complement strand
TGATGGTAATCTGCAACAAATTTATGTTCGTCACGACTGGTTTGACGTGGACACAGACATTTGATGGTAATCTGCAACAAATTTATGTTCGTCACGACTGGTTTGACGTGGACACAGACATTCCTGCAATGGTTAATGGAGTGGTAAGCGCTCAGGTTGTTAACACTGATCTGATTGGTACTTCCACCGTTCAGGTGGAGGTTGATTACGACCAGCCAATGGATATGAATGTAATTCCAAGCGTAAGCTTCGAAAGCCCGATTCCGGTTATGACACTAAGCGAGAACGCAAGCGTTAGCGGCTGGACAGACGAAACTACATTCGTGATGTACCTGGATGTAGCTAATCTGGAAGAAGAGTGCCCGGGGGTTATTTTGCATGTAACTGGTGCAGAAGACCTGAATGGAAATATGCAGGAAGAGGGTGTGCTGAATATGCTTGTTGATATTGATACGAAACGTCCGCAGGCCTCGTTCCTGAGTGCAAATGCATATGTAATTACACAGGAATTCCTTGATGTTTCGCCTGTGTTCAGCATTATTTCATTGTTTGACGAACAAATGAACATGGATGAAAACCCTGAAGTTTCTTTTGTTTCAACAGAAAATCTGGATGCAATACTATTGCCTAATCAGGACGAAAGCATGTGGCTGAATCCATACAATTACAAAGCTTCGTTTGATGTTAGTCCTGTGGTTATGAATATTGCCGATATCGGTATTTCTGTTTCCGCTGCGCGGGATGCTGCCGGCAACGAAATGATATCTTTTAACGAAGAAGATTTCTTTTCTATCAATCTGGATCCGGCGAAAATTAAACTGGTTTCACAACACGGGCAATTTGGGCCTTATCCCAACCCTGTTAAGGCCGGTTTACCTGTAAGTTTTAATTTACCTGAAAATGTGAAAAATTTTTCGGCCGAAATTTTTGACCATTCAGGGAAAACTGTACTTTTAAAGTCGCTGAAAGAACAAAATATCCAATCCGGAAAATTTGTAATTTCAACGTCCGGGTTTGCTGCCGGTGTTTACACAGCACGAATCGTTTCGGACGAACGCTCAGAAGTGGTCCGACTTGTGGTGGTTCAATAGTTAGGAAACCAACTGAAGCGTTAAAATGCCGGGCAAATGCCCGGCATTTTTTTTTGCTAAAAATTCGATTTGTTAGTACGAAAGAATCACTCCCGAATGAGCTTCGAGGTTTTTACGGTAAACCCATCCGAAACAACAAGTAAATAAACTCCCGGCGCAAGCGGTCCCGGGTTCACTTCCCGCGAAGCGGAAATAGCAAGCTTAGAAACACTGTAACAAAGCCGCCCGCCGGCATCGAAGAGTTTCAAGTCAACTTCATCCCGGGTTTCTGAGCTTTGTATTACAAATGTTTGCCGGAATGGCTGAGGATAAATCGTGTAAAAAGATGACGCATCTGAAATGGCTAGAATTTCAGGCGTATCAAACTCTGCATTTGTAATGCAGGCATTTGCATCTGTAACCGTACATTCCACGTGGTGTGGCGTGTTTGCCGGTATGCAATAAAGTGTATCGCCTTCGGCGGAAAATGAAGCCTGACTTGAGCCCTGCTCATAAACTTCCCAGAAATAGTTGTAGGGCGGTGTGCCTCCAACAACAGGCAAGCCAGCCGTAAAACCTGATGCGCAAGATTCGATGAAGCCGGGTGCGGATAACCAGATTTCGCCCGATTGGAGCTCGTCCGGTTCAGGCAAATCAATCTCATATTCCATGTGGCATGTGCCCGACCAAATAACCTCAACCTGATACAATCCCGCGGCAGCGGAAGATAAAACACCAGAAGTTTGCCCTTGCGACCAATGTATTTCAACGGGATCAACCCCGCTGTTCATCACTAACTCTATTTCACCATCGGTATTTCCAAAACAGGTTGGATTTACAATCCGAATACTATCAACCGGGCTGCGCAACTCACTAACAATCAAAGTATCCGATTGTATATAAAACATGCCATCGAAGACCTGCAACGAAATAGTATCGCTATGCCTGATATACACTGTTTGTCCGTGTTGCCCATCGGACCAGTTGTACTGAAGATAGCCGGCCTGGCCCGAAAGTCTGATCGAATCGCCCTCACAAAACTCCGATGTGCCCGATTGGTTAACTATCTCGTGCTGCAAGGTTGCTCCTTCTGTGAAAGTATAATTCGTATCGGCATCCAGATTCAGGTAAGTTTCTACAAAACCCGAAGGCCAGTCAATGGTTACACTGTCAATCTGAGCAGCGGTGCCAATCCCGAAATTCTGCCATTGCGAATTCTGCGATAAATACTGCTCTCCCAAGATCGGAAGAG
>JAGQVC010000033.1 GCA_020438185.1 Bacteroidota bacterium | reverse complement strand
AATTTTTGAGGCAATTATATTTTGGTGGTAAATATGTTGATTCGATAAATTCTTTAACTATATTTGCACCCCTTAAAAACTAAAGATTATCGCCATGGCGAAAAAAGGAAACCGCGTTCAGGTAATTATGGAGTGTACCGAGCACAAAGCTTCAGGTATGCCGGGCACCTCACGTTATATCACAACTAAAAACAAAAAGAACACTACCGAGCGTATGGAGTTGAAGAAATACAACCCCATTCTGAAACGTGTTACTGTTCATAAAGAAATTAAATAATCCTGCATCATGGCAAAGAAAGTAGTAGCTACGCTGAAATCAGGTTCCGGTAAAACTTTTACCAAAGTAATTAAAATGGTAAAGTCGCCTAAAACCGGTGCATACGCATTCAAGGAAGAAGTGGTTCACAACGACCACGTTAAAGACTTTCTTAACGAGAAGTAATCTTCTTGCGAAGCACAATATTTTAAGCTTCTTCCCAACCGGAAGGAGCTTTTTTTGCTAACAGACAGGCCCGTCTATAATCTCCCATACATGGCATTTTTCGGATTGTTCTCACGTGAGAAAAAAGAAACGCTCGATCAGGGACTCGCCAAAACAAAAGAGTCTTTTTTTGGCAAACTAACCCGTGCTTTAGTTGGTAAATCTAAGGTGGATGAGGAAGTACTCGACAACCTCGAAGAAATCCTTATCGGTGCTGATGTTGGTGTAAATACGACGCTGCGCATCATCGAAAGAATTCAGGAGCGCGTTGCACGCGACAAATTCATGTCAACTTCCGAACTCAATACCATTCTTCGCGATGAAATCGCAGCTTTGCTGGAGCAAAACAAAAGTGCAGACCTCACAGGTTTTGTTATCCCCGAAGGTGTAAAGCCTTATGTAATTATGGTGGTGGGCGTAAACGGAGTGGGAAAAACTACCACAATAGCAAAACTCGCTCACCAGCTAAAGACTTCAGGGAAGTCTGTCGTATTGGGCGCTGCCGATACATTCCGTGCTGCTGCTGTTGACCAAATTCGGATCTGGTCCGAGAGGGTAGGAGTACCGCTTGTTGAACATGGAATGAATGCTGATCCCGCTGCTGTTGCTTTCGATGCGGTTCAGAAAGGAAAGAGTGAGAACGCTGATATTGTGATTATTGATACAGCCGGGCGCCTTCATAACAAGGTGAACCTGATGAATGAACTGAGCAAAATTAAACGGGTCATGCAAAAAGTTGTACCCGATGCTCCGCATGAAGTTTTGCTCGTGCTGGATGCTTCAACCGGTCAAAATGCGGTTGAACAATGCCGGCAGTTCACTCAGGCAACCGATGTTACTGCGCTGGCACTTACAAAATTGGATGGAACGGCTAAAGGAGGCGTTGTTATAGGAATATCAGATGAGTTCAAAATTCCGGTAAAGTACATTGGATTGGGTGAGAAAATGACTGACCTTCAGTTGTTTAACAAAAAGGAATTTGTCGATTCGCTGTTTAAGGATTAAGCCATGAAAACCAAGACGCTTAAAAAGAACAAGGTCAATGTGGTAACGCTTGGCTGCTCCAAAAATCTTTATGATTCTGAGGTACTGCTTGGTCAGCTTAAGGCCAATAGTTTTGACGCCGTTCATGAATCTTCTGACGATGACTCAGAAATTGTAATAATAAATACCTGCGGTTTTATTGATAATGCCAAGCAGGAAAGCATCGACACCATTCTGCGCTACACCGAAGCCAAATCGGGCGGATTGGTTTCGAAAGTATATGTAACCGGTTGCCTGAGCGAACGCTACAAACCCGAACTGGAAAAGGAAATTCCCGAGGTGGACGCCTGGTTCGGAACTCGCGACCTGCCTCGATTGCTCAAAACTCTCAAAGCCGATTACCGCCAGGAACTGGTTGGTGAACGCTTGCTCACAACACCTGCACATTACGCTTACTTCAAAATTTCTGAGGGCTGCGACCGGCCCTGCTCGTTTTGTGCTATCCCGCTCATGCGGGGAAAACATGTGAGCATTCCGATGGAACAACTCGTTTCTTCGGCTCAAAAGCTGGCTGCAAACGGAACAAAGGAATTGCTGCTTATTGCGCAGGATTCAACCTATTACGGACTTGATTTGTACCGCAACAGAGCTTTGCACGAATTGCTTGAGAAACTCAGTGACGTTAACGGAATCGACTGGATCAGGCTGCATTACGCTTTCCCAAGCGGATTTCCGGATGAGATTCTTCGGGTGATGCGCGAAAGGGAAAATATTTGCCGTTACATCGATATGCCTTTGCAGCATATTTCCGATAACATGCTAAAAAGTATGCGACGCGGCACCACCAAGCAAAAAACAATCGATTTGGTTAACCGAATTCGCGACGAGGTTCCCGGAATTGCCATAAGAACTACGCTGATAACCGGCTATCCCGGTGAAACCGAAAACGACCACGAGGAAATGCTGCGCTGGGTTGAGGATTCTCGATTTGACCGTTTAGGCGTCTTTACCTATTCGCACGAAGAAAATACTCATGCAGGCACGCTTCAGGATGATGTGCCCGATGAAGTTAAAACCGAAAGGGCAGAAGCGGTAATGGACGTTCAAATGGGGATTTCAGCACAATTGAATGCCGAAAAAGTGGGTCAGAATTTCAAAGTTTTATTCGATCGAAAAGAAGGGGACTATTTTATTGGTCGTACCGAATTTGATTCGCCGGAAGTTGATAATGAAGTACTTGTAGATGCCAAACAGGACTTTGTGCGAATTGGTGATTTTGCCACCGTAAACATTGAGCGCGCAGAAGAGTTTGATTTGTACGGCCGCGTTGTCACTCAATAATTACTACTTTTCGCGGCGATACGTCTTTTTAAGATGGATTTAGAAACTGATTGTATTCCTCTTGTAACGAGCCACTCGCTAAACCCGCTGGTAAAAGATTACCTGCTTCAAAAGCCCGGGCTTAATAAATTTTATAGTTATAGTGCCGATTCATTGGGCATCCGGCAAGCCATTCAGGGCAGGTCTGCTTTTCCCGCCTCACGGCGGAAATTAATTTCGGATGTAATCAGGGAACAGTACAGCCAGGCCGGCTTACTTGATCAAAAACGTTCGGGACTGATTGATGACCTGAATAATCCGAATTGCTTCACCATAACAACAGGTCAGCAACTGGGCCTCTTGCTGGGGCCTTTGTACACGGTTATTAAAATATCAAATGCAATTTCTCTGGCCCTTCGGGCCGAAGCCGATAATCCGGGCAAGCGCATAATTCCGGTATTCTGGATGGCTTCTGAGGATCACGACATAGAAGAGATAAACCATTTTCATTATAAGCATAAGAAGTTTGTCTGGAATACGAGTGGTAGCGGACCTGCCGGCAGACTTTCCACCGAAGGTGTGCTAACACTTTTAAAGGAAGCATTTGGTGAGCAACATAATTTGCCCGCCATGCAGGATTTTGCTGATTTGTGCACCGTAGCTTACAGCAAACCAACATTAGCAGAAGCAACCCGGTTCTTAACCCATCATTTATTTGCCGAAACCAACCTTCTCATTCTCGATGCAGATCATCCCGCGCTAAAGCGCGAATTTAGCCCGGTAATATTGCGCGACATAACAGACGAATTAAGTTACAAAGCCAGCCGGAAAGCAATTGACGAGCTTTCCGAATCATATAAAATTCAGGTCGAAGGGCGCGAAATCAATTTTTTCTACATGGCCGATGGCTATCGCGAAAGAATCGAACGAAGCTCAACCGGTTTTTCTACGGTCGACAGGCGTTTCAACTGGACCGCTGATTCACTCAGTGATGAGTTGTCAAGACACCCGGAGGCATTTTCTCCCAATGTGATGATGCGGCCTGTGTATCAAGAGTTTATCCTGCCCAATCTGGCTTATATTGGTGGTGCAGCTGAGGTTGCTTACTGGCTGGAGCTAAAATCTGTTTTCGAAGCGCATCAGGTTTCTTACCCGGTTTTAATTTTGCGTAACTCAGTCATGTTCCTCAACCGCGTCAATCACCACCGGTTTAAAAATTCAGGCCTTCGGCCGGATGAACTTTTACTGCCTTTACATGAACTTGAAAAGGCTAACCTGCTGCGGCACAGTAATCTTGACTACAATCTGACACAGGAAAAAGCTGAACTCGAAACCTGGTTCGAAAAGCTGGAATCCACTGCTTCCCAAATACAGCCATCACTGGGAACTTCTGCCAGAGCAATGAAGCAAAGGTTCTTACATCAAACGGAACGTTTTGCGCTAAAACTCATTCGCGAAGCGAAGAAAAAAGAAAGAACCGGTGACTACCGGGTACATGAAATATACGCTCACCTGCATCCCAATAATTCTTTGCAGGAACGGGTTTATTGCATTCCTCATTTTTTAGAAGAATATTCCTTTCAATTATTAGGAGATTTAACCAATCACATGATACCGGAAGGTAAACACATGCTGATTTTCAAGTATTAAATTTCTATTGCGGGTTTCCGATTTTAATTTGAGGAATAAAAAAAATTGATACCTTGTATCAAATTGCCCAATCATGTTTGAACCACTACGTACCCGCGTTAATCGCGTATTTCTGATTTTATTCTTCCTGTCAGCAGGCAGCATTTCTGCTCAAAATTGCATCGAAATCGAATCAATTCTGGTAGATGCCTGCGATAACGGTTCTTCAAGTCCCGAAGGTAACAACGAAATGTGGCGTTTCCGAACCTTCGATTTGCCGATTAATATTGCAAACATCGAGATTTTTAACGGATGGCCATCCGAAAGTACCAATGGTTTCCCTTTTAATGGTTTTATTCAGGGCGGTCAAACTGCTCTGCGCACACAGGAATTAAATGCTACTATTCAGTCATGTGGTTATCTTGTTGAACCTCCAAACGGTGAGATTCCTCCAAATAGCAGGGTGCTTGGAATTACCAGTTATAGTATTAGTCCGACATTAAATTCCTTCGCAAATCTTTCAGATACACTTTATATTATTTATCACAATAGTGCAGGTGTAACCGGTGGGCATTTCCTTAATTACAATACGGGCTCGCCGCAGGATCAAACGCTGAGAATGCGCGTTAACGGGGCGAACGGATGTGAAGAAGTAGTTACCTACCAGAGAGGCTCACTGGTTGATGTGAATGGTAACAATACGGCTCAAAATGGTGCAATTGTACTATTCTCTCCGGATGGCATTCCTACTTATGCAAATTATGGCTGTCAGGCTCCAATCACCCCTTTCTCAGCAAACTGGGTCAACCCGGGACCTTTGTGCACGGGTACAGATCCGATTGATCTGAATAATCTGGTTACCGGAACTGCCGGCGGCACCTGGTCCGGCGAAGGTGTAACGGGAAGCATTTTCGATCCCTCAGGTGTTGACGGAAGTGTTGACATTACCTACACGGTATTGCCTCCCAACGAATGTATTGCCATAGGCGACTCGCTAACACTTACTGTTGTTGTTACACCTTCGGTGGATGCGGAATTCATGAACCCGGGCAGCATTTGTGGCTCTCAGGGCACGCTCGACCTGACTTCCCTGCTTAACGGCAATGAGGGCGGAACCTGGACAGGTCTTGGCGTTTCGGGCTCAACAATGGATGTTTCCGGTATCAATGGTCAGGTTACCATAGGTTATTCAATCGGATCAGGAACCTGCCTTTCAACTCATTCCGAAACGTTTGAGGTAATTCAGCTAACTCCACTCAATTTTACCGGTGAAACATTTTACTGCAACAGCGATACGCCTGAAGCGCTTACAACTGATGCCGAACCGGGAGCACAGGTTTTATGGTATAATGTGGAAGACTTAAGCGCAAGTCCAATTGCAACGGGAGCTGAATTTACACCCGAGGCCGGAGTTTCTGCTACTTATTATGCAGTTCAGGTAATGGATGCCTGCACCTCTGCTTTTAATTCCGTGGAAGTGCGGTTTATTGTCATTCCAAGTCCCGAAGGAGATACCTTGCTTGATTATTGTGAAGGGTCATCGATTCCTTTGGCATCGGTTACTGCCGATGGTGATGTGAACTGGTACGATGATCAGAATCTCACTAACCAAATCAACTCAGGTTTAACCTACCAGAGCACAGAGCCGGAAGCCACGTTTTATGTGACAAATGAAATGGAAGGTTGTGTATCTGAACCGCTCATTATTCAAATTGTGTTGCTGCCCGAGCTTGAAGCTCAAATCCTGACGCCGGACGGGCTTTCTTTATGTCAGACCTCCGAAATTCAGCTGGTTTCGGCGCAGTCAGGTTTCAATTCATGGAATACCGGAGAAGAAAGCGATGCAATTACTGTTACAACAGCAGGAAACTATGTTTTAACTCGTGAAGGTCCTTGTAATACGGTGTCAGATCAGGTTGTCGTAACCGGTGCGCCTGTTTTTGCTGAATTTACTGCCGATCCTGATTCCGGATATATTCCGCTTGAAGTATCGTTGGTTGATTACACAACCGGAGCAGATGCTTGCCAGTGGTTTTTGGATGGCGATTCGCTGGAGCTGGCATCAGGTTTCAATATATCATTTCCTGATTCCGGAACATATGAAATAATGCTTGTTTGTTCTAATCTCGAAGGTTGCGTCGATACCGCCTCAGCAACAATCAAAGCCATTTCAGATCAATTACTGTTGCTTGTTCCAAATGTATTTACACCAAACGGTGATTTTTTTAATGAACAATTTAAGGTAGGGCACAATGCAGTAAAAACATTTACGGGTCGTGTTTTCGACCGCTGGGGCAAGCTGTTATACACCTGGGAGGATGTAACCGGCGGATGGGATGGAACGGTAAACGGTAATAACGCACCCGAGGGAACTTATTTCTATGTTATTGACGGCACTGACATTAAAGACGCTCCATTCGATACAAAAGGAACTGTCCTGCTCATTAGGAATTAAGTCGGATAATTAAATTACCAACCTGCTTGTGTATTTCTGCATAAGCAGGTTTTTTATTAATTAAATATTGTTTTCAGGGCTTCGCCCGAAGATGAATTTATACATCAACAACTTCAAGATTCTCCAGGCTGGCCAACGTTTTTAAATTTCCAAAAACCACTCTGGCGCGATTATTCTGGATCTCTTCAACCACTCCGGTTTGCTTGCCATTCAACAATCTCACCTTTGATCCAACTTTTATTTCTTCCTTCTTTCTTTCTAATACTTTCTCTCGGATTTTTGCTTTTTTCTCACTCGCTTTTTTATCTAGTTTTTTCTTTTTCTCAGCATTTAACATCCGGTTTAATTTGGCTGTCACCGGTTTTTTATCTTTCGCTTTCTCCCATTCCTGTTGAATGTCCAGAAACTTTTTTCCTATTTCAATAAATTTAATATTATCATCGGCCAGGAATTTTTTGGATTCAGTTTTCTTTTTCCATTTTTCAAATAATTCCTCATATTTAATCTTCGCGGCATCCGCCGCAGCCTGCTTTTCATCCAGGTTTCTAAATAATTTCGTGAGTTCCTGTTTGTCTTTTTGTAATTGCTGAAGCATTTTATCCAGAGTCACTTTGTCCTTCGAAGTCATATTCCGCGCTCTGTTAATCAATGCCTGTGGCAGACCTGCTTTTTCCGCAATAATATATGTGTAGGAACTGCCGGGTTGCCCGATTATTAATTGAAATAAAGGCTGCAACGACTGATCATCGAATAGCATACATGCATTATTCACACCCTGCAATCGTTCGGCTGCTATTTTAATATTCATGTAATGCGTGGTTATTACACCCAGTGTTTTTCTTCTTGCGAGTTCCTCAAGCATGGCTTCTGCAACAGCACCTCCCAATTCTGGATCTGTTCCGGTGCCGAATTCATCGATTAATACAAGTGTTCTTTTATCTGCCATTTCAAGAAAATGCCGCATCCGCGCAAGGCGCGAACTGTAAGTGCTCAGTTCCATTTCAATTGACTGGTTGTCGCCAATATCAGCAAACAGCCTGTGAAATACCCCAACCTCGCTTTCCGGCTCCGCCGGGATTAGCATGCCGCTCTGAAGCATCATTTGAAGTAATCCGACTGTTTTTAAGGTAATGGATTTTCCTCCCGCATTGGGTCCGCTTATCACCAACAGACGTTGTTCATGATTGAGTTCACAATTCATGGGCACCACGCTTTTGCCCAGGTTTTTATGATGCAGAAACAAAAGGGGATGCCTCGCTCCAACCAGTCTTAACTGAGAACCCTTTATTAAATGAGGCATACAGGCATTTATTTCCCTTGCAAACAAGGCTTTTGCCCTATTAAAATCAAATTCTGATAATACATCATCGTATTTTTTTATTAGGGGTAGAAAATGCCTCAATTCAGCTGTCAGCTGATTTAAAATACGCATGATTTCGCGGCGTTCCTTCGAAATAAGTTCGAATACCTCATTATTTAAATCAACCGTTTCAAGCGGCTCAATAAATGTTGTTTTTCCCGTATCCGAACTTCCCTGAATCAGACCTTTAACAGTTCTTTTCTGTTCCGATAATACGGCCAGAACCCGCCTTCCGTGATAAATACTCTCTTCGGTATCTGCCAGCCAACCCAATTTACGCAGCTTTGCTAATTGTTGCCTGAATACTTTGTCTAACTCTTTCCTGGCGTGAGCCAGTTCATTCCTGATTTCAAGCAAAGCTTTTGATGCGGAGGACCTCACTATGCCCGCGGTATCAAGTACACGGTCAATCGGGTCAATTATTTCCCTTGTCTGATAAACTTCATTAAAAATGGAACATATACCGGGTAAAACTACTTCCTTCTTTTCCAGAAATTTGAGCAGATTATTTACAGTATCCGATACATCCCTGATATTTAAAAGTTGTTTCTCCTGCAAGGTGGAGCCAGAAACCGATAACAAGCTGAGTTCCTTTGCGATTTCAGGATAGGATGCAGCCGGGAACCCACCTCCCGAATTAGTAACATCCAGATACTCCTGCACGCGCATGAGTAACAACCGGATTTTTTCGATATCGGAAATAGGCTCCAGATTTCTAACGCGCTCGCGCCCGCCCGCACTTCTGCAAAACTGCTCTGTGTGCTGACAAACCTTATCAAACTCAAAACTCTGCCTGCTATCTTCGGGATATATTCTCACTTTGCAAAAATAAAGATATTGCTAATTCCGGTTATTAAGATTTCCTTTTGTAGCTTCATCTTTTGAATCATATTTCTCCAGCTTATTCAATAAAACAAAAGAAGTGGATATTTGTCTAATAGTTTATAAATATTATTAATTATGATTAATCAGGATCCGTTTGATGAAGTATTGCTTCGTTATCGTTTATATAATAGTTTATTTACTCACCTGCCTTTCGACGATATTGGTTTAACCGGAGCCTTATTGCCCATTTTTAGTTCTTTTTGCAAATCCCGCCTCAATGAAGGTGCTTATCCTGATGAAATAGTTAATGATTTCGCAACTTCATTTATTAAGAATGAAAATCAAATTAATTCGAATGATTTATTGTTCAGATTTATTCAGTACATAGAAAGACAAATTGTATTATTTGATTCAGTTGAGGATGCGTCATTTGAAAAAATAAAACCGCTCGCAGGGAAGGGTACATTGAACGCAATCGCCTCAATAATGGACGGCAATTCAGATTTATCAGAATTAAGGAAATTAATTCAAAAAATGTCTGTTCGGGTTGTTCTTACTGCGCATCCTACTCAGTTTTATCCGGGTGAAGTCCTGGGAATAATAACCGATCTCGACGAAGCAATTCGCTCCAATGATGTTTCAACTATTGAAGCTTTGCTAAAACAACTCGGAAAAACTCCTTTTAAAAGAAGTGTTAAG
>JAGQVC010000347.1 GCA_020438185.1 Bacteroidota bacterium | reverse complement strand
CGGTGCAATTCCCAGAGCAATGATTAGAATAAAAATCAGCCTTTTCATTTTAAATATGATGTACATAAAACAACCTAAACCCAATACTACCTGCACTTTTTGGTGCTAACAGAGCTTCATTGTATATAGTTCCGATGTTCAGGCTATGGTGATGATTTGAAAAAACTACTGCATCAAGACCGGTCTGTAATCCGCCGAAACCTCCGTAGGATACCATAAATCGAATGCTTCGCTGTTTTCCGAATCCTTTTCTTACACTCAGCCCGGCTTGTGGTTGAAAGCCGGGAAGATACCTGTAGTCCACAAAACCGGAACCTGACCATCTTCCTCCAAACATGCGCTCGGCACCTATATTTAGGTGGAAGGGCAGGGCAGTCATCCTGTTTTCCCGAACATTGCCGCCAAGTAATTTTTGTTCTAGGGTATCGCCTAAAACGATTGTTTGGCCATTCAGGTCGAAAATATTACCCAACTGAATTCCTGTAAATCTGAAAGCGGTATCAACCGAAACGGTCCTCCCGGCAGGATTCCAGTTCATAAAACCCAAATCCGTTAAGCTTTCAGTGAAGACCCACTTGCTTCCAGCCAATTGTTTAAATTCAAGTGATAAACTAGCTCCGCTGGCTCTCGAATTAAAGAAACCATCAACACGCGACGCCGAACCAAAAAAGTCTCCGTTCCAGTTCAAATCAAGATAAGTTCCGTCCTCGGCTGTGTATAGGCTACCATTTTCAATATTCAGTTGCTGAAGGTTTCTTCCGGCCGCCAGGCCGAAATGAATAGCATAAAGGGCTTTGGGTTTAGTTAAAACATAACCCAGCTCAAAACTGCGGTAAGCAAGAAAATAAAGCTCAGTTCCGGATAAATCGGCTGTTTGCCCGGCAAACTGTTTATTCCCATCGAATAATAATTTAAAGGCATCGTCACCAAACATTCCTGTGTAGGCAGAATTTTCCCGATACCGAACCGACAGGTGTCTTCCCTGCGCACGACTTGCTGAATCAACAGGAAATATGAGCTGTGCCTGCCATTCAGTTAAAGCTCCGAAACGGTTGTCACCTTTAAGCTTACTGTAAGCATTATCTTTTTTATCCCGATCGATATACTCAGGAAATACAAATGCTTTACTAAAGTCGTAAGGAACTCCGTTTGTTTGTACCGAGACTTCTGAACCTATACGGATGGCACCCTTGTCGTCATATATATAAGGTTGCGAAACCGAAATAAGCGCTTCTTCAAGTCGCATATATCCTGGGAAACACGAGGCAGTATCCTGTGCTTTACCCTCGAATGGGTTAAATGCAAGAAAAGTCGCCAATGCGACCGGAGAAATCTGTTTAAGTATCATTTGGTTCTAATGGTATAGATTCCGTCTCCAATTACCTGAAGTTTTAACTGGTATTCAGGATAAATGGGAAGAAGTTCCATTTGCGGTTTTGTATCAAATACTGCCTTAATCGCAATAAAACGGCAGTTCTCAAGCGTACTTTTTAATTGATTGGTTACCGGAACGTTGAGAATAGTCTTTTGCGATGAGATAACTTTCAATTCGTTATCAACAGGAGCTGCTGCTATAACCTGGTCAATGAGATTGCTGCCCAAAACATTCAAATTGGTGTCCAGCCAGGTTAGTTCAACCTTCATATCCATTGGAAAACCATTGTGAGCAAACACGCGCAGTTCTCCGTCTCCGATATCAGCAACATCAACAGGATTAATTCCTTCGAACTTAACAGTATCCTTAAAACTCAGATTTTCGGCCCTGAATTTTAAAGGCATTTCAAGCACAGACTTAAGTCGGACATTTGAGCTGGAATATGCAAAATCGTTACCCGAAGAAACATTCCCCAGCGGGTTTAACTGAGCATCAATATCGTATTCAATTCTTTGCGGCAAAAATTCAACAAAGGGTTTTATGTTGGAAGTGCTTTGGTTGAAATCAAATTCCCTGGAATAAGGCGTATAAGGCAGATTCATATACCCAATGTGCTGGGCACGTGCAAATGCAAGGTCATTGCCAATTATTTCATGGTTTAGTGAAACCGAATTCCCATCACGTATGCCCGAAACAGAGTTTAAGCGAATGCTGAAATCAGCCCCAATGGAATTTTCAATACTTACATGAAGACTAATGTCTTCCAATTCAATAATTCCGCTGATATTTCGCATGAAACTTAAGTCGGATCCTCCTGAAAAATGGAATTGAGACTGGCCCAGATACCCTCTGGCGAAATAGGGTTTAATCCCGTAAAATCTGTTGCGGTAACGCACAAATGCCTCATTTGCCGTAACAGGCGAGCCTAAACCATCAGGATTAAGTAATGCATTAAACAGG
>JAGQVC010000346.1 GCA_020438185.1 Bacteroidota bacterium | reverse complement strand
TATGGCCAAACAGGCAGCAAAACTTGATTCAGACCGTTACATTTCTCTTGAGGATAATATCCGCTTCCCGATGATTCAAATGTCTTGGCCGTCCGTTCCTTCAGGCGATGCGGATGAGCTCCCACTCGACATGTTGGCAGAACTGATTGGCGGAGGAAATACTTCTATGCTCTACCAGACACTTGTTAAAACCAATAAAGCCGTGCAGGCTCGTTGTTACAATCCATGCGCTGAACTGGCAGGTACTTTTGTGGTCAATGTTCTTCCTTATCCCGGCGGAGGTACTCTTGCCGATATGGAAACACAGATTCGTCAGATTGTAAAGGATTTTGCCACAAGAGGAATTTCTGATGATGAACTTGCAAGATTCAAAAATACACGTGAGGCTGACCTAATTCAGGGACTTCAGAGCGTTAGTGGTAAGGCTAGTCAACTTGCTGCATTCGAGACCTTTAAAGGTAATCCGAATTACATCAAAGAGGAGATTAAAAAATTGCAGAAGCTCACCAAAGAAGATGTAATGCGGGTTTACAACCAGTATGTGAATAATAAGCCATGTGTTATTCTAAGTGTTTATCCGAAAGGCCAACCTGAAATTGTTGCAAAGCCTGACAATTTTCAAATTAAGCGCAGTTCAGATTTCCCTGCTGAGGAAAGCAGCGAATACAAGAATCTGGTGTATAACAAAGCAAAAGATTCATTTGACCGCAGTAAAAAGCCTGCCGCCGGCAAGAACCCGGTTATTCAGTTACCTGCATTCACACAGAAGAGCTTTTCCAATAATTTGAGAATGATAGCTGCAGAAGATCACGATCTTCCTACTGTTTCAATGGTTCTATCTATTCCTGCAGGACATAGCAGGGAGAGTGCAGAAAAATCCGGAACCGCCAATTTGCTTTCAGATATGCTCAACGAATCAACTGAAAAGTATAGTTCAGAAGAAATGACTGCAGAGTTGGAGAAAATTGGTTCTTCCATTTCAGTTTATACAGACCGTGAAGAGTTGGTTGTGCAGGTTTTTTCGCTTAAGAAGAATCTGGCCAGAACAATGGAACTCCTTCAGGAGAAACTATTTCATCCAAAATTTGATACGGAAGAATTTGAAACGGCAAAAAGTCAGACAATTGCTGGTATTGAAAATAATGCAACCAGAGCGGCTTCAATTGCATCCAATGTCTTCAACAAATTGCTGTATGGCGACCATATTTTTGGAGTTCCCACTTCAGGTACAAAAGAGAGTGTGAGTGGAGTTGCATTAGACGACGTAAAAGCCTTCTACAAGCAATACTTTACACCAGATATGTCAAAACTAGTTGTGGTTGGAGATATCAGTGCTGCAGAAGCTGAAAAAGCTGTTTCATTCCTTACTTCCTGGATGGGCCCAAAACTCCAGAAGCAGGCCATGAATGCTCCTCCCAAAGTAGAAAAAACTAAAGTTTATTTCGTGAATAAGGAAGGTGCTCCACAATCTGAAATCCGAATCGGATACCTTGCTTTACCTTATGACGCAGAAGGAGAATTTTACCGCGCAGGATTGATGAATTATCCGCTTGGCGGAAACTTCAATAGCCGAATAAACTTAACACTCCGTGAGAAAAAAGGATATACGTATGGCGCAAGAAGCTATTTCAGTGGTACCGATGTCGTAGGTCCATTCGCAGCCTCGGCTGGCGTAAAGGCAGAAAAGACAGATAGTTCATTGATGGATTTCTTTTCCGAAATCAATAATTACAAAAACAATGGAGTAACCGAGGCCGAACTTGCATTTACTAAAAGTTCACTCGGTCAGCGGGATGCATTAAAATACGAAACGCCATTCCAAAAAGCGAGCTTCCTTCAGACAATTCTGGATTATAATCTGGATAAAGATTTCATTGCGAAACAATCTGCAATCCTTAAATCAATTAGCAAAAACGATATTGATGGTCTTGCCAAACGATATTTGCCTACCGATAAAATGATTGTTGTTGTGGTAGGCGATAAAGCCAGCAACTGGGACAAAATCGCTGCTCTCGGTTATGAGATGATTGAACTAGATATAGACGGGAACCCGGTTAAATAAAAAAGCACTTAGCTTTTCAATAAAAAACCCCGAATTTTTCGGGGTTTTTTTATTTCCAGATGTTTTTTTCGAGAAACTTAACTTTACCGGGAAAGAACAACCTCGCACTCTTCTCAAAAGCAGGAGTTAAATACGAAACGTAAAACATGAATTTGTTTGCTTTAGCAATTGAAAGCATTCCTGTTTTCTGTAATTCATTTTTAACTGCTTTGGCAACCCATTGTGCAGAATCAAGTACTTCAGTTTTACCTTTATAATATGATTCAACTTCTTTTTTTATCAATGGG
>JAGQVC010000345.1 GCA_020438185.1 Bacteroidota bacterium | reverse complement strand
TGGCCGCATTGTTTCAACTGAACAGTTCCCTGCGTCTAAAGATATTAACCGCAAATTTGATATTTCATCCTTAATGAAGGGCTTGTATATCATTGAAATACAGCCGATTGAAGGAGCGTCGAGGATGAAGTTGTTCAAAAAGTAACCTTCATCTTATTAGAAAAAAAGTATCAGTACTTTTTTTCAAGATTTCTTTTATACTTTTGTTACAGTTATTGACCCCGATAACTGCATACCAATTATTTCTGTTTTTGGTAGATTTACAGAACTCAATTGGTGGTTTGTGAAAGAAAAAGGAGCTCACGCTCCTTTTTCTTTTTTAGGCAGTTCCATTGAAACATTATAAGCCTGAAACAGGTATACAGGGCAAATTCAGTCAACAAACAAGCGAATTTGAAACAGGTATATCTGAGTACGTTGCTTTCACTATTTCTTCTGTCACAAACAGAAGCACAGGTGGCTTGTTCCTATTCCTTTTCGTATCGCTCCGATATTCCTTTTGCTGAACTACCTAATAACTCCGGAACTATTATTCTTGCGAATGGTGCTGCCGATCCGACTAACCCGAATGCGATTTCTCCAACCGATGAAGACATTTTTCCGGATCAGCCGATAGGCTTTAATTTTGAATTTAACGGTCATACCTACCAGAATTGCGGTGTTTCCACAAATGGCTGGATATGGTTCGGCGATACAGACCCGGTGCTTGCCGCTGGTATTGTCCTTCCATTTACCGACGTGCTTGCCTCAGAAACCGAAATCGAAGGAATTATTTCGGCATTAAATGCCGACCTGGAAGGTCGCTGGACCGCCGGTGAAGCCGGTATCAGAACCAAACGTGACGGAACCGCCCCAAACAGAACTTTCACCATCGAATGGAATAATTTTAAGTCGCTCGATGATGCTGAAGGCACCGGTTACTGCGGTGAAAACCGTAACCGCTTCGACTTTCAGATTATCCTCTCCGAGCAGAATCAGTCGGTGAGTTTCGCTTACCGTGCAGCAGAATACTGCTGGCAAGGCTACTCGCAGTTTTTCCAGATTGGATTACGTGGCTCACAAAGAAGTGATGTTCATGCACGTTCGGTTATTCCCGGCAACAACCAATGGGATAGCTCCGTGCAGGGCCTCAATAATTCGAATGTTGCCATCCGGTCATCAAGCCCCTCGGCACTCCCGGCCCAAAATGCACGCTTCGTTTTTACTCCCGGAACTCCTCAGCCTGCCACCTGGCTGGGCCTGAGCAATAACTGGAACGACCCCTCAAACTGGAGTCCTGCACAGGTGCCAACCCGCTGCACAGACGTAACAATTGCAGGCGGACTGAGCCACTATCCCGAACTTAGCGGTACCATGCCGGCATCATGTGCAAACCTGCTTATTCAGGAAGGCGCATCGCTCACTCTAACCGAAGCTTATAATTCATTCCTTTCCTGCTTTGGCAATCTCATCAACAATGGCGTGCTGGTTAACAATACCGCAACCTATATCACATTAACCGGAACAACCGAGCATCAGCTTGGTGGAACTGGTCACTTTCTGGGCGCCGACTTATTTATCACGGGAGCATCTACTTATCGGCTTCAAAACGATCTGGTTATCCGAAACCTGAGTATCAATCATGGTGCTTCCCTTTATCTGAACAGCTTTGTACTTGATGTTTTTTCAATCATTCAGCAGGGAATTATCAATCAGGGCGAAGGCGTTCTGGTGATTGAAGGAGATGCTTCTGCCGTGCAGTTAAACGACTCAACCTTTCAGGAAGCACAGGGAACCACTTTCTTTGGAAACGGTGAAATATGGAGCAATCCGCTAAACCAGCTTGTGCCATCTCTTTCATACAACAACCTTTGGGTCAGAACCCACAAGAACCGCGAAGTTCAGCTGGGAACCGATCAGGATTTCAGCTGCCGCAACCTCATGTTTTACAATCCCGGCGAAGCCGGAGGATTAGCCATTACAAACCGTATAATCCAGGTTAACGGCAACCTGCGCTTAGGTATCGACAGCCTGCCGGGAACAAGATTGCAGCTCAATCATCCAATAAACAGGATTAACGGCAACGGTGACTTTTCAATGGGAATCAGCGATGCCTTACATATTAAGGCAGCTTCCCAGAATCAACAGGCTGCCCTCACCGGTTTTAATCACCCGTATTTTAGTGGAAGTGTTCAGTACGAATCAGAATCTGCACAAACCATAGTTCCGGGAACTTACAACAACTTAAGAATCAGCGGATCCGGCACCAGAACCATTCATGGCAGAGTCAACCTGAAAGGTGTGCTGCAACTCGAAGCCGGAATACTTGAAACGGGCGACAGCCTGACATTAAAATCAGACAGCCTCACAACCG
>JAGQVC010000344.1 GCA_020438185.1 Bacteroidota bacterium | reverse complement strand
CGGTTCGGTTATCTGTAGCAGATCGGAAACATGAATCATATGGTCATAATATTTCCCGCTTTCTTTAATAAAAGTCTCGTTTTTACTTTCATACCACATGTTTTTCTCGCCGCAAAGTAAAATATGACATTGGTCAAGTCCTCTTGCAATCTGTATTAATTCATGCACATGTTCAGCCTGCATCGGTCTGCTTTTTAAAACTTTCTCTCTGTACTTAATCAATCCACCGTTTTCGGCAATAAACAGTATGTGATCAGTATATTTATTTAATATTCTGTTCATGCTCACGTACGGTCGGCCGCTTGCAACAGCCAACACGATTCCCCGATTCCTTAGCTCTTTTTCCAAGTTTTCAAATCCGTCAGGAAGCTCTTTCTCATCATTTAGTAGTGTCCCGTCGAGATCGGTCACAATCATTTGAATCATTTTATTTCTATTATGCCTGAATTGCGAACATGAGAAATTTTCCTGTTCACTAATCTAAAATTTCAATTTTTTAATATTTAATCTGTTCGCCTGTCGGCGGAAAGGATGTCAGAAAACTCGTCTTGGTAATTAATGCTCAATACGCCAGTCGATTATGAGTATTATCTGCCTTGTTAAAATATTTTTATTGACTCAGAAGGCGTCAAAGATTAGTTTTGCGTCAGAAATGATTGAAATCTAGTCATGTTGGCGGGAAAGTCCTGGTTTAGTTTACGTTTTGGCACCTTATCTATTGAAAATCTGCTTGATACATTTATCGATCTGGATTTTTCTTCGGTTGTGCTAACTGATATCAATACTACTTCGGGTTGTCTGGATTTTGTGCGAATTGCCAAAGAGCGCGGCTTAAAGCCGGTAATTGGTGTTGAGTTCAGAAAGGATTTCGTCTGGTTGTATTCCGTGCTTGCAGCCGACAATTCCGGTTTTGAAGCCATCAATCGTTTATTGTCATCGCATCTTACTGACGGAGTGGAATTGCCCGACGAAGTGCCGGAAATCGGCAATGTGTTTGTCGTTTATCCACCGGCAGGCCTTCCTCAGCGTAGCTTGCATGAGAATGAGTTTATCGGGCTTTCACCCTCTGATTTGAAAAGAACCGGAGTATTTTCATCATTCAGCAGGAGCAAGGCTATTCTGTTTCACAGGGCTGCTTTTACAGGCAAGCAAGGCTACAATATTCATCGCCTCCTCAGGTCGGTTGATCGGAATACCCTATTAAGTAAGTTATTACCCGAGCATTGTGCTTCACACGATGAATGTTTTATTTCTCAGAAAGAATTAATTGCCGCATTTGCAACTTATCCTGACCTGATTTCAAGAACCTTTCAGATACTCGATAAATGCCACGTGGATTTTGAGTTTGGAAAATCAAAGAACAAGACCACCTTCACCGGGAGTTCAGCTCAGGATTTTCGCCTGCTGGAGCAGCTTAGCAGCGATGGGCTACGATACCGTTACGGTTCGGGGAACAGGGAGGCAGAGCGGCGTTTGAAGCATGAGCTTCAGGTTATTGATAAGCTGGGCTTTACTTCTTATTTTCTGATTACCGAAGATTTGATCAGGTATGCAAGGCACCGTGGCTTTTATCATGTGGGGCGGGGTAGCGGGGCAAACAGTATCGCAGCATATTGCCTGCGCATCACCGATGTTGATCCAATCGAGCTGGATTTGTATTTCGAGCGTTTTATTAATCCATTCAGGACCTCGCCGCCCGACTTTGACCTGGATTTTTCGTGGCGCGACCGCGATGATGTGCTGAACTATATGTTTCAACGATACGGACGGGAACATACCGCCCTGATGGCGACTTACACAACCTTTCAGCGCAGAGCGGTGGTTCGTGAACTGGGCAAGGTTTTCGGTTTGCCCAAAACCGAAATTGATGTCCTGTCGGACCAGAAGGTTTTGCCTCCGGGAGCCGATCATATTGCATCTCTGGTCTTTAAATACGGAGGTCTTCTGCATGGCTTTCCCAATCATCTGGGCATTCATGCCGGCGGGGTATTAATTTCCGAAGCTCCGATATTTAGTTACACGGCTACGCAAATGCCGCCCAAGGGCTTTCCCATAACCCAATTCGATATGTATGTGGCCGAGGAGCTTGGCTTATATAAATACGATGTGCTTTCCCAGCGCGGGCTTGGTCATATTCGCGATGCCGTAGATCTCGTGCTCGAGAACCGGCAGATTAGTGTTGATATTCACCGGGTAAGTGATTTTAAACGCGACCGGGAAGTAAAAGAACTCATCCGAACCGGTCGCAGTATGGGCTGTTTTTACGTAGAATCGCCGGCTATGCGGATGTTGCTTAGTAAGCTTAAATGTGAAGATTACGTCACTTTGGTTGCAGCCAGTTTCATTATCCATACAAAAATTACCAGAT
>JAGQVC010000343.1 GCA_020438185.1 Bacteroidota bacterium | reverse complement strand
AACTCGGACCGGCATCCCAGCGATAATTTCCATTTTTTACCTCGGCTATTTTTCCGCCGGGATAAGCATTTTGTTCAAAAACACGAACTTTAAATCCTTTTACCGAAAGCCTTATAGCAGCTGCAAGTCCGCCAATTCCGGCTCCGATAACTATGGCTTGTCCGTTTTTCATGAACCTTGTAAACCTGCAAAATTGCGTTATTGTTTTTCAGACTGTCGAATTCCGGAAAATTCTTTTCCGGAAATGGCAATTGATTTAAGCGTTTTTAACTCCCGATTCACAAAAATATGAACAGGGTTGTAGATAACATTTAATGGATTAAGGATTTCGCGTTTGTGCGGCAAGTCCGAATAAGATAAGTTTGAGATTTTGTAATTCGCGAATAGACAAGAATGATTGAGACAGATGCAATTCCTGCTGCCAATAAGCTTTGGGTGAAGCCCCAATTTTCTGAACCCGGGTTGATATTCCAACTTAGCAGCGATCTTGGAATTTCTGAAATCCTTGCAGGATTACTCGTTTCCCGTGGCATTCGGGATTCGGCTTCGGCCTTACAATTTCTGAATCCCGGGCGGGAACAATTGCACGATCCGTTTTTAATGGACGGTATGGAACAGGCTGTTCAACGCATTCATCGCGCCTTGCAGGCGGAGGAAAAAGTGCTTGTGTTTGGTGATTACGATGTGGACGGAACTACTTCGGTTGCATTGATAATGAAGGGATTGCAAGCCGAATTTGGCGAGCAAATCTCTTTTTATGTGCCCGACCGCTACAAGGAAGGTTACGGAATTTCCGAAGCAGGCATAAATCACGCAGCTTCGCTTGGATGCAAACTTATAATTGCCCTCGATTGCGGAATCCGTTCGGTTGACAAAGTGGAATATGCTAAAAGTCTGGGTATTGATTTCATTATTTGTGATCATCATCTTCCGGGTGAGCAGATTCCCGAAGCAGTTGCGGTGCTCGATCCCAAGAAACCCGGATGTCACTATCCGTACAAGGAGCTGTCCGGTGCCGCAATCGGCTACAAACTGCTGCAGGCGCTGCATTTGCGAGGAATTATTTCAGTTAATCCTGAAAACTTTGCCGATCTGGTTGCACTTTCTGTTGCTGCCGATATTGTTGAAATGAAAGGCGAAAACCGGGTTCTTGCATTTCTCGGACTGGAACGAATCAACAACCGAATGAGTCCGGTTATTTCCAAAATGCTCGACGGAGCTACAAAAGAGGGTAGTCCGGCTTCTGAAAAACCTGCCGGAATCAGCGACCTTGTTTTTAAAACTGCTCCATTAATTAATGCAGCCGGGCGTATTGGTCATGCCTCACAGGCTGTTAATTTCCTGCTTTCGCAGGATGAAAACGAAATTAATATTGGCTACGCGGCATTGGTTCAACTCAATCACAAACGGGTGAATCTGGATAAACAGATAACCGATGAAGCTTTATTGATTATCAGGAATTCCGAAAGGTTGCTGAATTCCCAATCAACGGTGCTATACAATCCCGAATGGCACAAAGGCGTGGTTGGAATTGTGGCCAGCCGTGTAATGGAAAAGTACTACCGACCTACAATTATCCTTACAGGTACCGAAGGTAAAATTACCGGCAGTGCCCGTTCCGTAAAAGGTTTCGATATTCATCAGGCTATTTCGGCCTGCTCAGATTTATTGCTTCAGTACGGTGGTCACCAGGCCGCAGCCGGCTTAACGCTTCATGAAGAATACCTCGAACGTTTTATTGCCCGTTTTGAAGAAGTTGTGAGCGAAACCCTTAAAATCGAAAGCAAAACTGAGGAAATCCAGACCGATTTTGAACTACAGCCTTTTGAAATTAACGATAAGCTGTATCGGGAAATTAACAAATTAGCTCCTTTTGGTCCTGGAAACATGACCCCTGTTTTTGTTGCAACCGGATTAACCGATTCGGGTTGGGCCCGCATTGTAGGAAATTCACATCTTAAAATGAAGCTTGGCAGACCGGGAAGCGGTTTTACGGATGCCATTGCATTCGGACAGGCTCATTTTTTTAATGATGTGAGCAATAATGTACCTGTTGATGTATGCTACACAATTGATGAAAATCACTGGAACGGACGCGTTAACCTGCAAATGATGATTAAGGATATGCGGAAATAAAAAAAGCAGCCTTTCGGGCTGCTTTTTTAGTGTGTTATTTATATCATGCATTCAGCCTGCGGCTGAGTTCTGTGTTCAATGCTTCCAGGAAATCTTCGGTATGCAGGTACTGATCATCTGCAACCTTGTTTCCGTAAATACATACAGCAAGGTCTTTTGTCATTCTGCCGCTTTCTACCACATCAATACATACAGCTTCAAGCGTTTTGCAGAAATTCATCAGCGCCTCATTACCATCCAGG
>JAGQVC010000342.1 GCA_020438185.1 Bacteroidota bacterium | reverse complement strand
ATTCGCCCAAAAAGTATGGTATAACCTTCTTGCGAAGCAATGCTTTTGCCCTGCGCCGAAACAAACACTTCCTGCGCGATGCGGAGTGCTTCGGGGCCGGAAAGCCGTATGACAGCAATAGCAGCAGCAGAATTACCTGTTGCAGGCGCTACAATAGTTGTTTTTGAAAGCTCAATCATTAATTTGAAGCAAACGCTCCGGCAAGAAGCTTACTTGCGTTTTTCAAGCTCATCGCGGATGCGTCCTGCTTTCTCATAAGCTTCATCCTCAATGGCAGATTTAAGCAATTGTTTGAGCTCGTCCTTCGACATGCGGCTCAGTTCATTGCCCGGGTCTGCCGCGGCTTCTGTTTCAGCTTCTTCCTGTACAATTTTCTCGGCTTCGCCGGGATTGTCTTCATCAATCATAATACCGGCCGAACTCAAAATGAACTCGTATGTATATATCGGACAATTAAAACGCACGGCAAGAGCAATGGCATCGCTGGTGCGGGCATCTACTTCAACATCGTTTGCACCATCCTGCTGACACATCAGCTTGGCATGGAAAATTCCTTCAACGAGGTTGTAAATCACCACTTCCTTAACGGATATAAAGAATGCTTCTGCGAATGATTTGAACAAATCGTGCGTGAGCGGTCGGGTAGGTGCCATTTTTTCAAGCTCTATTGCAATTGCCTGAGCTTCGAAACCGCCAATTATAATTGGAAGACGTCTTTTACCTCCCGCCTCACTCAGAACCAATGCGTATGCTCCGCTTTGCGTCTGGCTGTAGGAAAGCCCGGATATCTCGAGTTTGATTTTCTTCATAAGAGCTGCCATATGAAAGTACGAAACTTTCTCCTCAATTAAAACAATTCACTCAGGCGTTTTGCGCCTTAAATTTACGAATTGCTTCGGTGAGTTTGGGAACTACCTCGAATGCATCGCCAACAATTCCGTAATCGGCTGCTTTAAAGAACGGTGCTTCAGGATCTTTATTGATAACCACAATGGTTTTGGATCCGTTAACCCCGGCAAGATGCTGGATGGCTCCGGAAATACCTATTGCTATGTAAAGGTTCGGACGAATAGCAAGCCCGGTCTGACCTACGTGCTCATGATGTGGTCTCCAGCCGATATCGGCAACCGGACGGGAACAAGCCGTTGCAGCTCCGAGAACCGAAGCAAGATCTTCAACCATTCCCCAGTTTTCGGGACCTTTGAGTCCGCGGCCACCAGAAACCACTGTTTCGGCACCCGGCAACGGAATATGACCGCCTGCTTCTGTGACTTTGGTCTGGATACTCAAAGGAGATGTGTAGCCGTCGAGCGCCGAATTAAACGATTCAACCGAAGCGGAACCTCCCTTCTGAACCGGTGGAACCGAATTAGGAAGCAATGAAATAATTTTTACGTCAGTTTTGATGCTGTAATCGGCAAAAGCTTTTCCCGAGAATACATTTTTTCGGATTGAATCTCCTTGAGGAAGCGAAACAGCTCCTGAAACCAAACCGGCCTTAAGTTTAGCCGAAATTCTTGGTGCCACAGCTTTACCACAGCGATCGTGAAGGAATACAATGGTTTTTGATCCTGTTGATTCAACCGCAGCGATCACTGCTTTGGCATAAGCCTGTGGATCAAAGTGTTTAACAGCTGCGGCATCGCATTTTAGCACTTTGCTTATTCCATAATCGCCGGCTTTCGCCAGTTCATCATCAGATGCTTCACCTAAACAAAGCAGGTTTGCGGAAGTTCCGGCGTTTTCTGCCAAACGGGCACCATAGGAAGCTGCTTCCAGTCCTGATTTTCCAATTTTCCCTTTTGCGGATTCAATAACTACAAGTACTGCCATGATTAAATAACTTTTGCTTCTGAGTGAAGGAGTTCAACAAGTTGGTCAACATTTTCAGGTGCGATCAGCTTAACAGCTGATTTAGGTGCAGGAAGAGAGAATTTTTTTACTTCAACCAGCGAGGCTTCCGAAGCTTCAATAACTTCAATTTGTTTGGTTCGTGCAGCCATAATTCCGCGCATGTTAGGGATTCTGGCTTCTGCCATTCCTTTGGCAGCCGAAATCACAACGGGCATGGCAACTGTAATTTCTTCAGTACCATTTTCAATATCAATTTCGGCAACAGCGTTGCTGCCATTCACATTCAGCGAAGTTGCAAGCGATACAAAAGGAAGGTCAAGCATGCCGGCAATCATTCCGCCAACTTCAGAGCCGTTGTAATCGATTGTTTCTTTTCCACAGAGAATTAAATCGTACCCTTTTCCTGAAGCGTAATCAGAAATAACCTTAGCAGTTGAATAAGCATCGCCCGGCTCCATATTAATACGAACCGCATCGTCAGCACCAATCGCCAACGCCTTGCGCATAACGGCTTCAACCGAAGCAGGACCAACCG
>JAGQVC010000341.1 GCA_020438185.1 Bacteroidota bacterium | reverse complement strand
CTGAAAAACATACCCATTGTTCAAAACAAGGTGGGAATTGGTATGCTGTCCCGATCCAACTATATATGTTACCTGTTCCTCCCTGCTAAAAACAGTATCGCCTCCATTTAAAATAAATTCACGAAATACGAGCGAATCCCCCTTCCAATAAGGGAAATATGAATAGCCTGTATGTGAATCATATACTGCAGCATGTTTATCAAAATGTGCAGCGCTTTTGGTGCGACTAGCCTTGCCGAAAGATTCACCCATTCCTGTTCTCTCAAACGTACTGTGTATTCCGCTATGGCATTGTTTACAAACGTTCATCCCCACATATTCTGCCGAATCGCTCAGGTTTCTGAATAAAACGGCAGTTGTGTCGCTTACCTCAGGTTTTCCGGAACATTTCACGCTTGCTGTGACAACACACAACAGCACAATTCCGGTAAATAACCATTTCAGAAAACTCATAGCAAGCAAAGATACAAGCGAGCGTTCGAGTATAAGCAACTGCTGATTCGAATTAAACGGGATGTTCTGAACCTCAGCTTGTGGAAATCCCTGCAAATCAAAAGTCCAGGTTCGGGCTCCTTCAAGACACTGACTAATCAATTACTTTATGGTATTTATTAAATCCGGCAAGCTCAGTCGTTTTATTAAAACCAAGCGCTTTATAAAGCTTGTTGGCAGGGGTATTCAACACACTAACTTCTGCCTCAAGCTCAACTATTCCCAGCCGCATACAAAGCTCAAATAACATATTATAAGCAGCATTTGCAATTCCATTTCGCCGGTCTTGCCGGCGGATAAATATTCCTGTTTCTGCCTGTTTTCGATCCTCTGAAGCGTTGAACAAATCAATCATACCAACTACCTGACTTTCAAGAATAATCATCAGGCGCAACTGACCGTTTAGAAGATAGTCCTGACCGGAAATAAGAAAAGCCATCACTTCATCAGGTGATGGCTTTTCAAGATTTGTGTATTTCTGATTCTGTTCATCGGTTTCGACTTCCAGCATAAAGCTGAAATCAGAAACATCAGGAATACGAAGCGAAATCTGATAAGCCGTCATTTGGCCAAATTTCGCAATAAATTATATTTATGCTTTTACTGTTTTTAAAGCGTGAAGTTTGATTTTGTTATACAAATCGTTCTGTTCAAGAGGCTTAGTTACAAAATCGTTCATTCCAGCTTCCAGTACTTTTTTCTTTGTTTCCGGAAACGCATCCGCTGTAAGCGCGATTATTGGAATATCCGGATTGCGAAGACGATTAGTCCTGTCGCGGATAAAAGCAGTGGCCTCGTAGCCGCTCATTACAGGCATCTGAAGATCCATCAAAACAAGTGCATAATCTTTTTCCTTGAGCATGTCGGTCGCTTCCAGACCATTTGAAGCGAAGTCAACTTTTATATTCCAAAGTTCAAGAACCTGATTAGCAACAAATTGATTCATGATATTGTCTTCAACCAGCAACACAGGCATTTCTTCAAAATCACGCTTTTCAAGTAACTCAGCAATTGCTTCATCCGGACTGGCAAACTCCTCAGTTTCTCCGCGCGCGAAGCTTAGTTTCACTGTAAAAGTAGTACCCTTTCCAACTTCCGAATCGAGGTAGATATCGCCATTTTGCATGGTAACCAGTTGTCTTGTAATTGCAAGTCCCAGTCCGGTACCACCAAATCGTCTGGTAATATCAGTATAAGCCTGAGTATAGCTTTCGAAAACCGAAGCCAGTTTATCCTTAGGAATACCTATTCCGGTATCTATTACCTCGAACATAAGTTCAACATCGTCCTCACGTTCCTCAATCATAGTTACCTTAAGGGAAACTGTTCCTTGCGTTGTAAACTTGATAGCGTTACTTAAAAGATTAAGCAAAATCTGATTGAGTCTGAAAGGATCTCCGGTCAGGAAATGAGGAATTCTTTCATCAATTGTAAATTTGAGATTGATTCCTTTCTCTTCTGCCTTGAATACGAATGTTTTTTTGATTTCCTGAACTTTCAGGTACAAGTCAAAATTAACATTCTCAAACTCAATTTTGCCGCTCTCAATTTTCGAGAAATCCAGAATATCGTTAATAATTACAAGGAGATTATCAGCCGAATATTTAATTGACTTCATATTCTCGAGCTGCTTATCGCTTAAGTTTTCCTTGAGTAATAGTTCCGATAATCCAATGATTGCATTCATTGGAGTACGGATTTCATGGCTCATATTTGACAGGAACTCGCTTTTGGCTTTAGCAACCCTTTCTGCTTCAAATTTAGCTTCAAGAATTTCTCTTTCAGCCTGCTTTCTGAAGGTAATATCCTGGCCGTATACGGCAACACCGGTCACAATCCCGTTCTCATCGATAATGGGATTCATATTCAGATCATAAAACAAACTATCTGCTTCGGGATCACCAAGATC
>JAGQVC010000340.1 GCA_020438185.1 Bacteroidota bacterium | reverse complement strand
TACACCCAACACACCAAAGAGTTGATTGGCATTTACAATTTTGCGCTCGAGAAACTGAGTGAACAACAAGCCCAGTTAAATTCCTGAATTATTCAGTAAAAATCCGGTCCTCCGTAACTCCGTGGCAGGAATTGCAAGCTCCGTGTGTGATAGAAGAACTCATGTACGCCGGACTGCCTTCGTATTCAACAACGGGATAAAGACCTCTTCCGAAACCCATGATATCGGTTGAGTGAAAATTGCCCAGCATATCACCCTGAATTGTTTTAACAAGTGTTCCTTCACCAAGTGGTTCGGTATATAGTTTTAGTGTAATGTTTTTAGCCGGATTTCCATCCGGTTGAAATGCACTTCCGGCGACAACAAACCAACCTTCTCCCTCGCCACCTTTTTTGTGGCAATTCATACAATTTTGTCCGGTATTGTGGCTGCGTGTTGAGTTAAATGAGCTGTTATTTACTTCGAGCATATCGGCATGATTACAACGCAGAAGTACAAACAGAACCAGCGCTAGAATACCAAAAACGGCAAATTTTGTAGATTTCATGTAATTAATTATTTCCCCACTTTAATGCATACTACCGGCAACTCATTGTGGTATGCAATCGCTTTACTTTTACTTGGATCAAGGATTTTTTCAACCCAGGAGCGCTTGTGAGTAACTGTGCAAATCATATCAGGATGAGAAGTCCGTCTGTATTTTGAAACACCCCCGAAAAAATCGTTATCCTGCTTGGTTTTTACAAGTTTGTAATGCAATTCGTTCAATTTAAATTTCTTTTTCAAGGCCGGAATTGCTTTTTCAGGATCAAATTCAATAAAGGCATTAGTAGTTGGAAACGTTGGTTGTATGTGAAATATTTCAACATCGGCCCCTAAAGATTTCGCTACCGGTAATAAAACGGCAAGTTCATCTTCAATGTGCGCAAGATCTGATGAATAGCCGATTTTTCGAATTTCTTTATGTCTGAAATTATCCGGAATCACAATAACAGGAACCGGTGCTTTTTCAATTACCTGAGCAGCGATGCTGCCGATGAAAAGGCGTTTTAATCCCGAAGCGCCTGTACTGCCCATGATGATGCAATCGGCTTTTAATCGTTTGGCAGTTTGCACTAAAATATCGCTGGTGCCAACTCCCGGAACCACCTCACCGCTCAGTGTTTTGGAACCGGCCGGAATCTTCAGGCTTTTACGGGCTTTCGATATAAACCTGGAAAGTTCATTTTGCAAATAATCAACCTGATCTGCCTGCGAAGGCATGTATAATCCTGTAAATGCAGAATCCGGTGCAAGCTCCAGTACACTTGTCTGATGAATAACATGCACTTTAGCATTATTCTTTTCGGCAACTTTCATTGCGAAACGAAGCGCCTTCATTGAGTTTGCGGAAAAATCCGTTGGTACAAGGATATTTTTCATAATACAGAATTTTATCCAAATGTACTTGACTCAGCATTGCTCCACAATGTTTTGAATGATAAATTTTCATGATTTTTCTCATGTTTTGAATCATGTCGTAAAAATCAATTCAGATTTACCTGCAGCTTTCCAGGCTACACTTGTATAATTCACATTTCCGGTTGAATACAGCAGACCGGATTATTCATCCGCCGAAGGCGAAAAATTAATTGACTGTGACCAAACAAGCCTCTTTAAGAAAATGATGAATTTTTGCAGCAGGCCTGAATATTTCAGCTATAAGGTTTGCACAATCCGGCATAAGCAGAAGCGAAGCGGGCAGGGTACATCTAAAATAAAATTGCTTATTGTATAATTCAGGAATTTCAGCACCAATATCACGGTATTCTTTTGGAATTATTTTATAGGTATCTGTTACAAAGCCGCCAAACTGCTTTTTAAATGCCTCATCTGTAGCATCATACCATCGATCAGGGTTTTCCACAATTAACTTCCTGATTTCAGAAATATATTCCTTATCAGGTTGGTATACACCTCCCGCCAAAACGAGGGTATCGGCATCGGCCTGAATGAAAAATCCAGGAAAATCTTTTTTTCGCTTGCCAAACACCGAAATGTTAGCGCACATCCAGGTTTTGTATGGGATTTTTTCTTTCGAATAACGGATATCACCATTTATTCTGAAAATAGCTTCCTCGGGTTCTATTCTTATTTCCGGATCGATACTTCTTAATTGAAGAATCATTTCATCTACAAAATCATAAAATGGTTCTTTTACCGAATCTTCATACCACTTTCTGTTTTCATCAAACCAGTGTGTGTTATTGTTTTCCGAAAGAGCTCGCAGGTATGCATGAAATTGTTCATCAAAAAATGTCATCGCTTCAGATTTTAATCAGTTTGTAATTCATTCCGTTGGCGGTGTGTAATACATAATAACCCGGACTTAATTCAGCAATACTTAAGTTATAATTATTACCTGATGCGGGTA
>JAGQVC010000339.1 GCA_020438185.1 Bacteroidota bacterium | reverse complement strand
AGAAATACTAATTCGTTATCTGTAAATATTCAGCCCGGTTCAAATGTTCATTTTCAATTGTATGACCTGTCCGGAAGGATACTTCGTGCCATTGAGCTGAATAATGCCCAAAACCAAATTGATCTGCAAGGCTTTCCAAATGGCATTTATATATACACGATCAATGGATTGCATTCAAAATCAAATGGTTTGATTCCTATTAATCAGGATTGAATTTAATATTTCAGGATTTTAATTTCCACCCTTCTGTTTGCATTCATATCGGCAGCAGTTCGCTCCGGATTATAAATTTTATTGCTACCACCAAAGCCTTTATAGTCCATTCTGCTTTCTTCAATCCCATGATCAACCAAATAGTCATACACTGCCTTAGCCCGGTCTCTCGATAAATATCCTCCTCCCGTCCTGTTATTGGGTCCATCCGAGCCATCAGGCGTACAACACACGTAACCCTGAATTTCAATTTCCAGACTTGGATTGCTGTTCATAAGCTCCAAAAGTTCCCGCAAAACGGGTTCACTTTGCGGAACTATTATATCCAGGCCCGGCCTGAAATTCAAATTATTAATACGTAAGTTTTTTCCTGTCCTCAGACTCTCCTTTAATCCCTCGACCATTTCAGAAGAACCGTTTTTTCCAATAATCAGCGTATCCGATGCCAAAACTTCGGTCCGGGTCACCGGAGCTGCCATTTTCTTAACCAGTATATCAACCCGCCTGTTTTTCTGCATGCCTTCGGCCGATGTGTCTTCTCCTCCTACGAACTCTTCTCCAAACGCAGTTTGAATAAAAACAATATGACTAACCTGAGCAAGCTGAGTCCTAATCTCATTCTCAATAGCAGATATACGCTTTTTCGCTAATTCTTTATTGTATTCTGAGCTGCCTCTCCAGTCACAAAAACCTTCCAGAAAAACAGTGTCATTTTCATTAATTGCCATTTCAAGTTCCAACGGAGACGATATATCGTATTTATCAGTTTCAAAAAAATAACTTAAACGATTAAGTGAATTTTGAGCTAACGCATTAGCTGATAATGATATATAAATTGTTATATAAAGAATACATTTACACATATGACTTTGAAAATTTGGTTGCGCTATTATACATTCAACTCATTTAAGATTGAAGTATTGTGACTTGGAAAGTGTGGTATTCGATTATCTTTGTGCGTGCTTTTACTTACTCCGGAGAACTTCCCTGACTACGAACTAATCGACTCAGGCAATTACGAGAAACTGGAACGGTTTGGTAAATACGTTACTATCAGACCTGAGCCCCAGGCTCTTTGGTCTCCGGTGCTTTCCGAAAAGGAGTGGCTGGGACAGGCTCACGTAAAATTTATCGCCCGAAGCAGCTCTTCCGGTACCTGGCAAAAATTTCGTGAAATGCCCGACCGCTGGAACATAGCTTATAGAGGCAGTAATTGCAATTTCAAATTACGCCTTGCGCTAACCTCCTTTAAACATGTGGGCGTTTTTCCTGAACAGGCAGTTAACTGGGACTATATATCAGCTTCCCTGAAAAAGGTCCAGGTTGAAAAACCTAAATTCCTCAATTTATTCGCTTACACAGGCGCTGCTTCTCTGGCAGCGAAAAGCGCAGGAGCCGATGTAACACATGTCGATTCAATAAAACAGGTAGTTTCCTGGGCAAACGAGAATCAGCAGTTATCGGGACTAAAAGATATTCGATGGGTCGTTGAAGACGCATTAAAGTTTGTAAAAAGGGAAAAACGCCGGGGAAATACATATCACGGAATAATAATGGATCCGCCTGCATACGGTCATGGTGCCGGTGGAGAAAGCTGGAAACTTGAAAAACAGCTTAATGAGCTTATTTCAGATGTCCTTCACTTATTGGACAATAAACATCATTTTTTAATTCTTAATACCTATTCGCTGGGGTTTTCATCTTTAATTCTTAGGAATTTTTTCCAAAACACACAACACTCAAAATCTAAACTGGATTCGGGTGAGTTGTATCTGAAATCATCAACCGGGCAAGATCTTCCTCTTGGGGTATTCGGTCGATTCTCTAACCTGTAAATTTTATAACTTTCTGGTAATTTGAATGTTCATACACATATGAAATTCATACTAAGCTTTTTAATTCTATCTGTTTCCTGCCATAATCTGAATTCACAGGTGGTTTCCGGGTTCAGTGCAACTGCCACAAATACAGAAAGTGTGCTGATTTCCTGGACTATCCGGTCTGGAAAAACGTGTTCAGATCTGGCACTTGAATATGCAACCGAAGGTTTTACATTTCAGGAAATTCATTTTATTGCAGGTGTTTGCGGTAACGATTCAACCGATTCTTATTACTCATTCGATCATTCAGGCATTTCGAAAAGCAAACGGTATTACAGAATAAGGTTCAATCATGATGAGTTTTCGGATACCATTTCAATTG
>JAGQVC010000338.1 GCA_020438185.1 Bacteroidota bacterium | reverse complement strand
GTAGGCACCAGAAAAGACTGATCGGGTTGAGTGAGGTGATGGGCAGCAAAGCCGAAATAAAAGTTCTCACTGTAGCCCAGCACTCCAGCACTAAAGTCAGGGAAAATCTTTGATTTGGGACCAAAAACTTCCTGTGTATTGTAAATAAATCCGTAACGGGTATCAATCTGGTCGCCGAAAGTTAATTTTGTCCAATCCAAAGTTCTCTGCGCAAAAGTTGCCTGAAAACCTGCTTTTATTGAAAAGTTTCGGCTCACTTCAAGCTGGTATGAATAAATCAGACTAGCATTCAATGTGTTCAAAGTTCCTTCGCCGGCAACATCGTTATTAACGAGCACACCCAAACCACCGTTAATTCCATCAAAATGTTGGTCGTAGGAAGCACTGTAGGTTACAAAATTGCCCGGAATTGCCGGCCACTGATTTCTGTAATTCAAAACAAAGCGCGGACATCTCACCGAACCAGCAAATGCAGGATTCAGATAAAGGGGATTCGCATAAAACTGGGTGAATTGCGGATCCTGAGCCTTTAACTGAGGCAATATTGCTGAGAGAAGCAGCACCGACAGAAAATACCTTTTCAACATTATCACGAATTTAGGCAATATTAACGTGCTCATCAAACCTGTGTTTCATACTATTAATTAATCCGGCCGAACAATAATGTAAGAAACACCCCGTTTGTTGCCACGGTGAGCAAATGTAACAGAAAAACTTTTCATACAAACGCATCATTATCGTATTCATATACATTGAATTGTTAATTTCTTTGAAAAAGATTTTTGCCTATTATCAAACTGATACTCCGAATTTTGCATTTAGTGGCTTAATTCTACTGATGCATAAAGACCATTAACCGGATGATTTTCATCCCCAAAATTTGATAATTTAAGTTGTATGCGGAACAGTTTTCTTTTTCAAACTTTAATAGCCGTTTTCCTTTCAGGGAGTCTTTTTGCACAGCAACAGGTTGTTGATTCCATTAATTGGAAAGCACCGCGTGAGATTAGCATTTCTAAGTATGACAAGGAAAAAATGTTGTTTTTTACCGGGGCTCAGTTTAATAATGATCACAGGTATTTACCATTCTTAACCCGTAACATCAGGTTGCAGAGTAAGGCAGAAGTTGCAGGTATCAGCTTTGCTTCAGTTGAGTTTTCGGCCTTAACGGCCGATGAATCAGCTATCGCTGCGACAGCAGAAAATATTGGAGATACACTTGAATATTCATTTGCCACAGTGTACGATAAAGGAATTCCATTTTTGGAATACCGGATTTTTCCATTTATTAAGCGTAATGGTCAGATTCAGAAACTTACAAATTATACGATTAACGCTACTTTAAGAGCACCTCAATTGCGCAGTGTTGTAAAATCATCTGTCACAGAGTCGGTGTTAAACAGTGGTACATGGGTTAAAATCGGAATTACTGCAACAGGAATTTATAAACTGTCTGCTGAGCAGTTGCAGGGACTCGGGTTTGGAACAGGCATTGACCCCAGAACTATTAAACTTTACGGAAATGGCGGGGGAATGCTACCGGAAAGGAATAATATTTATTATCCGGACGATCTGATTGAAAATGCAATCTTCATTGAAGGAGAGAATGATGGCACCATTAATACTGGTGATTTTCTTCTCTTTTATGCTCAAGGCCCAACAACCTGGTCTTATGATAATAGCAACCAGTTATTTAAACATTCAAAAAATCTATACAGCGATACTGCCTGGTATTTCGTAACAATTTCTCCGGGTTTCGGAAAGCGGGTAGAAACCCAGTCTCAATCCACCGGAACGGTGAGCACAGTGATTAATACCTTTAGTGATTACAATTTTGTAGAGAATGACGACGAAAACTTTATAAAATCCGGCAGAAGGTGGTTTGGTAACCGCATGGAAAATGGAGTGAATTCCTACAGTTTTCAAATGTCCTTTCCAAATTGTACAGCCGGACCGCATAAAATCACCAGCTCGCTCGCATCCCGGTCCAGTTCAACAACTAATTTTACGATTTCTGCAAACGGACAAAGCTATACTCAGATAATTAATGGATTGTCCACCTTTGATTATTTGAGCGCATATGCACGCGAAAACACAGTTACTGAAGAAGTTTCAGGAAATCTGTCATCCCTGAATTTGTCTGTGAGCAGGACTTCAAATTCCGGAACATCCTGGATAGATTATTTGATTGTAAATGTGACCAGGAACCTGACCATGTCGGGCAGTCAGATGGCTTTCAGGAATCCGTTTATTGTAGAAGCCGGCAGAACCGGTGAGTATCAGCTTTCGAACGCAAATGCAAATACAATTATTTGGGAGATAACGAACCCGTTCGACATCAAACAACAGGCTGCTGATTTAAGTGGGAATGTACTATCATTCAAGGCAGGAATTGATTCGTTACGACATTTTATAGCGA
>JAGQVC010000032.1 GCA_020438185.1 Bacteroidota bacterium | reverse complement strand
CATTGCATTTGTCTTCTCCATCAGAAGCTTCTCCCTTACTGAGATTGTTGTAGTCGGTAACAATAGTTTGATCATATGCTGTACAAGTGCAAGTGTAATCTTTCTTGCAAGAAGCAAAAAGTGCTAAAACAGCAGCAGCAAAAAGTACTTTTTTCATTGTCTAGGTATTTATCAGAATGATGTTTCCGACAAAAGTATGCGTATTCAATTCACAGCAAATGAATATTATGTGCTTTAGGAACCTACCCTTTAAGGATCATACACAATGATCTGATATTTAACAACTTACCTAAGGTTATATTATTGTAAACTGAATATTTACAAATCATTGACAAAAAAAAAGCCGGTACAAGACCGGCTTTAATACTTTTTGAGAAATATTATTTCTCAGCCCAAGTACAAAGGCTGCTAGTAGTACAAGCAGCTTCTGCATCATCAGCTTCTGATTTGCTAAGACCGTTGTAATCAACAGTTGTAGAAATTCCAAGAACTTCACAAGTACAAGTGTAATCTTTTTTGCAAGAAGCGAAGAACGCAACAACTGCAACAGCAACAAGAACTTTTTTCATTTTGATTGGTTTTGGTTATAAACTGTGGCAAAAGTAGTATGAAACAAATAAAATGCAAATTTTATTTTAAGTTTGCTACCAAATCACGGTTGTTTTTTATGCGCAAATCACTATCAATCAGAAACTTAACAAGCCTTCTGTTTTTTTTGTTTTTTTTAACGTTTCCGTCTTGCAAGAAGTGTATGACCTGCCAGTCAACCGACTCAGCAGGGAAGGTCGTGTATCAATACGATGAAATTTGCGGCAAAAAGAAATCACTTGATTCGCAAGAACTTAATTACAGAGCAAATCTGGAAGATTCATTAACTCTAAACTGTCCGCGTAATTAAGAATGAGAAAGACAATAATTGGACTTTCAGCTCTTTTGATACTGAGTGTGGGCTCGTGTAAAAAATGCATCGAATGCACAGTTTACGACTCGAATGACAATATTATCCGCGACAGTGTCAAAACATGCGGTAATTCCAACGCACTTGAAAAAGCGCGCAAGGATGCCCGTGATGAGTCTTCCTTGCTGGGCGGAACTTATGAATGTACAGATCCGGATTAGAATTAGTGACTGATTACAATACGTTCGACTGATTTTTGTGAACCTGATCTCATTTCAACCAGATAAACTCCGGCTGCTAGATCATTCGTAGCAATTGTCGTTAAATCCGCTGTAGCTGAAGCTATTTTGATAAGATTGCCCTTCAAATCAAAAATCCTGATTGAAATAGGATCTGCAGTATTGGTTTGAATTCGAATGAATTCATTTGCAGGATTTGGATATACCATGACAGGTAATTTACCGGGAGAATTCACCGATAATAATGTTGTATGCCTGAAATCCCAGGCTCCCCGTCCATATGTTACGAAACGGGCTGTTTTCATTGCATCAATGTACTCAACATCCCAGTAACGCTGATCAGGAGCATCATCGCCGGCTAATTCGTACCACTGCTGAGTTTCCTTTATAAATACGTATGGACCGGCTTCGGTTGCAGCAAAAATAAATTCATCGGCCGGGGTACCAGCCATTTTAAATACCATAGTTGACGGTAACCCATCCGAAACGGCAGTAAAAGTTTGACCGTGATTTTCAGATTTGAAAACAGGAGAATTTGAATACCCGCTGCCGCAAATCCAAACTTCCCCAGGATTCACCCGCGATGGATAAATGCATGCACCATACAAGTAATTTGCTCCGGGGCCACCGGCAACTGATGCCGAAGTCCAGGAAGCCCCGGCATCTTCAGAATGGTAAAAGCGGCCGTTTTCTGTGTATGCATACCATTGATAGGGATCGAGCGGAGAAAATGCCATTGCAGATACAGGCCCCGCAAAAACCTGAGGCAAATTATCGGCAGTTACACTGCTTCCCGACTGTGTAAGCTGAGTCATTCGGTTGCCATTACCCATATAAACTACATTTTCCAGAAATGGATCAGGCATCAAAGGTGGAATCCAGTACGTGTTGCTTCCGTCAAAATCCCAGGTCATATCGCTGTAACCTGAAGCATCCGGATAAAAGATTGCAAATCCCGGATAAACCATCCAGATGGAAACACCCTCGCCGCTGCTCACAATGTGACCATAATCTCCACTAACAACCTGCTCGAAATCCAGCACTCCTCCATCGTCAGGGAAAGCCCGCTGAAAGCCCTGGTCCTGAGCACCCAGAAATACGTAGTTAGTATCAAATGTGGAAGTAAGCACCGAATAATACTGACCGATATTCAAACCTGATATACCAATGTTGTTCACCTGAAATCCATCGGGTGAATAAAAAGGTCCTCCATCCGTATTAATGATAAAGAACTCTTCCCCTTCCTCGTTCAATAAGCAGCTTACCATTGGTATATCGGCATGAAGCTTTGAGTTAATATTGTCGTAGTAGTCGTACCAGTCGTTTATTTTCGACCAGCCTTGTCCTCCATTCACACTCCTCCAGCATTCTATATCACCGAAAAACAATTTATCGGGTGTTTGAACAGATGCAGTAAAGCTTGTTTTAAAAAACGGATTCTTATCCAGATTGATACTGATATCCCAGTTTTGTCCACCGTCGACTGAGCGTAAAATGCGGCTGTCCACATAGGCATAAAGCCATGTATTGCCCGATTCATGAAGATGACCGGTAAGGATAGTATAACCTTCAATATTATCCGTGAATACCCCTGTTTCGAACAAGGTATCACCTTCGGGTACAAACCTGTAATTCTGAGTACCTGTTGCCACATACACATCTGACAATCCATAGGCAGAAACCCACATATCTGCATTGCTGGTAGCCAGATTAGATGTGTTTGGAATTGAAATAACCCTTTCAAAGCTGCTTCCTAAATCTGTGCTGCGATAAATGCTCATTACCCGCTGATTTGAAGGAGCTACGCGTTCTGTTACAAGAGAATAAATCCCGGAAACGGAATCATCCCGCACCCAGGTGCGGACAATTCGCTCGTCCCAATCATTTAATGCATCAAATCCGGTTGACTCTATCCAACTATCACCTTCATCATCAGAATAATAGGTCAATTTTTCATCGGTCGCAACGAATATGCGATTCGCTTTGTTCTTCCTTAACTTTTTAACCAGCTGGATTCCTCCAATTCGAAATCTGTCATTCAATACTTCCCAATTCGAACCATTGAAATTTGCTTTCCAGATGTGGCCTCCGTCAGAGCCTAAATATATTTTACTATCAGTAGTATCGTAATCGGCACATACCGAACGCCCCGCGTTATTGTTACTGCCTTTTTCCTGCCAGCTTCCCGTAAGCAGACCTCCTGCAATATCAAATACACTATTAATGTCCTTTTGCAGGTTTCGGCTAAGAAAAGCCTCATAACGATTCCTTAAATTTTCCCGCTCAATCTCATGCCAGTTAGTACCGGGAGCAGCCTTGTGCATATTCTCAATCCAGGCTTCCCTGCGAACCAGTTCCTGTGTTTCATCTTCTTCTTTTTGAAGAACAATGGTTTTTCCCTGTCCGGGCAGCGGATTATGGGGTTCTATTTCGGTTGGTACAAGAAGTAAAAAACTGATTACTACGGCCAGTATGGCGAAAATTGGATTAAGAGACTTATGCACTGAAGATTTTTTTGCTAAAATAAACTGAAACGACTTGCTAAAGTTTAAACTATTGATTTGAATCGTTTTTTTACTTTTATACAGCATGTGGAGATTGAAAGATTTGAAATATTTGAGCGGCTATTTGCTCCCCTGGTCAACGTTTCTGGCTATAAAAATGCCCGAAACAAGAGCATTCTTCCCATTAATATTTGCTTTTGTAATTATTCCGCTGGTCGAAGCGTTTGTTCCGGCCGACAATTCAAACATCAGTATTCAAGAGGAGTCGGAGCGTAAACAAAACCGCCTTTACGACTTTATGCTATACCTCAGCTTCCCTATTCAGTGGTCGGTAATTATTTACTTTGTTTGGTCTGTGAGCACAAAGGATTACACCACTCTGCAATTAATAGGAATCACTACAGGAGCAGGTTTATGCTCGGGAGTTTTGGGAATTAATGCAGCACATGAACTGGGACACCGCAAAAGCCTTTTCGAAAGACTGCTTTCACAAGGCCTCTTATTATCAAGTCTTTACACTCATTTTTACATTGAGCATAATCGTGGTCACCACAAACATGTAGCTACTCCGGACGATCCGGCCAGTGCCCGTTTAAATGAAAACTTGTATCATTTTATTCCCCGCTCGGTTGCGGGATCTTACCTGTCGGCATGGAGAATTCAGCTGGATCTGCTTCGCAAAAACAATCAATCATTCCTGAGTATCCATAATAACATGCTCATTTATGTTATTATGCAGCTGGCTTTACCATTAATTATTCTCGCCTTCGGCGGAATGAAAGCCATGCTGTGTTTTCTGGCTGCAGCAGCAATTGGAATCGCTTTGCTGGAAACAATTAATTACATCGAGCATTACGGTATGCGAAGAAACCTCCTGCCCGATGGAAAATATGAAAAGGTTTTACCGCGCCATTCCTGGAATGCCAATTACCCGATCGGCAGAATGTTTCTTTTTGAACTTACACGGCACGCCGACCATCACTACAAGGCTTCAAAAAAATACCAGACTTTAAAACATTGGGACGAAAGTCCTGAATTACCCGCCGGTTACCCGGCCATGATGCTGCTTTCGACCATTCCACCTCTTTGGTTTTATGTGATGAACCCGCGGGTTGAACAGGTTAACACGGCCTTATCCTGAATTTCGGGTAACGTCTCTTGAAGACGCCTGTGCCGCAGGCAGAATTAAAATATCAGCCACATTTATTCTGAACGGAGCTTCAACCATGTATTGAACTGCATCCGCAATATCTTCCCCCGTAAGGGGTTCAAAGCCTTTATAAACCTGCGAAGCTTTCTCGGCATCGCCGTGAAAACGGACAATCGAAAATTCTGTTTCGACCAAACCGGGGCAAACCGATGATACTCTTATTCCAAGTGGCAGTAAATCCATTCGCATGGATCTGGTTAAAGCATCAACCGCGTGTTTGGTGCTGCAATACACATTACCGTTGGGATAAACTTCTTTACCTGCGATTGAGCCGATGTTGATGATCTGGGCTCCTTCGTTGCCCCGAAGTAGCTCAATTGAGTATCGACTCATATATAACAAGCCTTTCACATTGGTATCAATCATTTTATCCCAATCGTCGGGATCGCCGGTTTGAAGGGGATCCAGACCTGAAGCCAGACCGGCATTGTTGAGGAGCACCCGAACATTTCTGAACCCGGCAGGAATTGATTCAACAAACGAAATCACTTCATTCCTGTTTCGGACATCGAAGCTGTGAATGTAGATTCCCGCCGAAAGCGGGAGTAATTCCTCACTCAGTTTTTCAAGTCTGTCCAAGCGTCTGCCCGTGAGAATGAGCTTTCTGTTTTTCGATACCAGCCTTCTTGCGCATGCTTCACCTATCCCTGATGTCGCTCCCGTTATTAGAATTGTTTCCATGAATATTGAGTATTTCAAATAAAATCGCTTTCAGTCGTCCTGTATCTGTTATTATTACCCAGGCAAACGCTGCACATGGCAGAATGGCAGCCCTTCGCAATGATATGTCTTTCCAGATTTGAGTGCCCAAACCAATGAACAAACTGGTAAAAATGAACACAATTGTAAGCAGGTAAACCATATTCTGCTCAGATATCCTGAGTTTCCTTGCGGGCATACCAATAGCAATAGCTGCAAGAATAAACATTGCAGCACTTTCAATTGCGCTCAGCCACTGAAATGTTCCCGAGGCATCGAGAATTCCCGGACGAAAAACGGCGTTGAACAATGCTTCGGGCGCGTTTCTCAGGAAACTCCACCAGGTATTTCTTAGTTCCTGGCTCTGAATGCCGGTAGCCAGGCCTGAATCATTCAAATGCCTTAGCGAAGTGTGTTGTCCGGAAATAATTGCCTCAGAAAAAAAACCATCAAGCAGAAACTGATCAACCAGTCTGAAAGCGAATAAAACCAAAACTGCAATTACGAACTTCGCTGCGCGTGAGTTCAACTCCCGTATGCCTGAATGAAGCAGAACACAAATTGCTGCAAGTAGCAGCGATAAAGCAAAAGCCGGAAATGTAATGCTCAAGCCCACCATTGCAAGAAATAATCCGGGCGCAGCCCGAAAATAAAAACCGGAAATAAAAATTCTTCCTGCTGAAAGCAGAACCCAACCTGCAAAAAACAGAACCAACGAAACCCAGGCGAAACCTGATGACCAGATAAAAACGGAAGGAATAAAAAACAAGGCAGCAAATAACCAGAAAGGCTTTGAAGAGGGCAAAGATTTGAAAATTAATAAGAGGCCGGTAACAGCTATAAAGTTGAACAGAATGAGATGCGCAGGTTCAGAATTGAAGGAAAGAAATCTGAAAAAAGTATGAAACCGAATCATATTGCGGTCTGTTGGACCCAGCATGTGAAAGTCTTCCCCAAATTTTTGCCAGTGCTGCATATTTCCCACAACATAATCGTAGTAAGGGGATTCGGAATGCCAGCCCAGAAATAACCTGAAGAAATCTTCAGGATTTACAAATGCCAGATTGTAAAGCTCAGCACTCTCTGCATAAAGCATTTGCGCGTTTTGCATCAACTTGTCCTGCTCGTCCCATTGCAAAGCAAGAGGTAAAAAAATTGCAAGCAGTGTTTTAAGCAGAAATGTGATGGTTAAGGCTGGTCGGGGAATCCCGGAAAGCCTGTAAACCTTGCCAAAGTAGGTTATCAAACCCAGAAATATCAAATACAGAAAGGCAACCAGAATTTCTGCCATGCACCAAAAGTAATGTTTGTCTTATTCTCAAAACCTGATTTTTTTTGAAATACTGAGGCAATGCTATACCTTCACTTAGCAATTGCATGCATGGAAATACAGGTTGAGGGACTGCTTTGGAAGCTAAATAAAATGGGCAAGGGGAATAAACCCTTACTTGCATTGCATGGCTACGGTCAGGATAGTACCTGGTTCAGGCATCACGCCGAATTGCTGGAAGAGTCATACACGTTGTATTGTATTGATCTGGCCTATCACGGTGATCACGAAAATTTTGATGCCGGATTGTTGTTCAATTCCGAATACGCGGAAAAATGGATGAAGGCTATTCTGGAGGACCTGAATCTGGAACAAATAGGATTGATGGGTTATTCCATTGGCGCACGGGTGGCACTTTCGGTAGCTGCCTGGCATCCGGATTTTGTGTCCGAATTGTGGTTACTGGCACCGGATGGATTGCCGGTATCGAAGACTTATAAATTATTGACAGGCACAATTTGCGGGAAGCTAACATTCAAGTCATTTATTGCCACTCCGGGATTTTCGCTCGCTTTAATTTCTCTGTTCGACAAAACAAAAATTCTTAATCATAAGGTTGCAAACTTTTACCGCACCGAAATAGGCAGCAAACGTAAGCGGCAGAAGTTATTTGATACCTGGATGGCATACAGGAAAGCCCAACCTGATTATTCGGTATTGCAGCAAAATATTAATAAAGGAAATTTATCAGTTACCTGCATACTTGGCAAAGAAGACAGGGTGATTCCATTCAGGAGAACCCGAAAATTTGTCCTTAAAAACCTGCATGGCTCAGGTATTATTGAGCTGGAGCTTGGTCATAATTTGTTAAGTGACAAAGGCGCCCGACTTCTGGAAGAATTCTGGAAATAAAAAACCCCGGAAAAACCGGGGTTCAAATCTTTATCGATAAGGTAAGATTAACGTTTGTGCAGCTTCACTGAGGAAACTGAAAGACGCTTCCTGCCACGAGAGCGACGTGCTGCAAGAACACGACGACCATTGGCAGTTGACATGCGCTCGCGGAAACCATGCTTGTTTCTTCTTTTTCTTACCGATGGCTGATACGTTCTTACCATGATTTCAAAATTTGGGATTGCAAAAGTAGTTTGATTTTTTTTATCTCCAAAAGGTAACGTTATTTTTTTGCATGTAAATTTTCAATCAGCACATTTATCAGGAGATCGATTTCGTGCTGCGTATTAAATGAATGCAAAATAATACGGATTCTCTCAGAGCCTTTCGGCACAGTTGGATAGCGTACGCCTCCAACATTAACACCTTGATTACGAATGCTTTCCGAGATACTTATCGTCAATTCGTTGCCGGGCGTAAACACAGCCTGAACGGGTCCTTGATTGCCTGTTGCCCGCGCACCAGACAAAGCAGAAATTTTTTGATTGTAGTATGAGATATTCCTGTTCAATTGTGCCCGTTGCACCGAACAGTCGCGAAGCTTGATAACCGAATTGAGGATTGCACTTGCGAGTATGGGCGACATTCCCGTTGAGAATATGAAGCCGCGGTGCTTATTAATAAGTAACTGTTTAAGTTGATGTGAACCCAGCACCGCACCACCCTGACAACCATGCGCCTTTCCCAGTCCGATGATTTTAGCCATGCAGATATCGGCAAGCTGATGCATCACTGCCAGTCCGCTTCCATCTGTTCCGGTGATTCCCGCCGAGTGAGCTTCATCCAGAATCAGAAAAGCCCCCGATTCCCGGCAAATACCGGCAATTGAGTCCAGATCAGCCTCATCACCATCCATCGAAAAAAGGCCCTCCGTTATAATAAAGGTATTGCCTTGTGCCGATTTAAGCTTCAATCTTAAATCATCCATGTTGTTGTGACGAAATGAAACCGCTTTCGCATGCGAAAGCCTGATGCCATCCCGAATGGATGCATGACAGAGCTCATCAAAAATTAGTGTGTCGTTTCGGCCCGCCAGGGCCTGAAACAAACCAATGTTTGCCTGAAAGCCGCTAACAAAAAGCAATGCTGCTTCGGTATTGTAAAATGTCGCAAGCTCCTCTTCGGCCTGTTCGATTAGCGGGTAATTCCCCGAAATCAATCTGGAAGCTCCGCTTCCTGCCTGAAATGAATCATCATGAGGAATTTCCCTTGCAAGACCCAGATAATCATTCGAACTGAAATCAATCAAACCTTGTGTTTGCCTGATTTGCCTGAACAATCCTTCGCGGCGCAGCCGATCCAGTTCATCTTCCAGGAAGGAGAATCCGGGCAACTCACTCATTCTTCAAACCTTTTTTATGCTCTTCAATTAAATCAATCACCCTTAGAAATTCGGGTGTATTGGGATGTCGGAATCCTAGTTGTTCTGCCTTATTAAAATCAGAAGCGGCTTTCTCGTAATCGCGGTTAAGAAATCGGGCAGCTCCTCTGAAATAAAAGGCTTTGGGTGATGAATTATTTGCAAGTATGGCAGTATCCAGCGAAGCTGAGGCACGGGCGTATTCCGATTGAAACAGGTCGATTAAGCCCAGGTTGAAATATGTTTCAAATCGTTTATCCTCACCTCTTTCCGCCGATATTTCCATTGCTTTGAGAAGATCCTCACGCGCAAATTTGAGTTGATAAACCGGAGTTTCCTTGTCGCCGTAATTTCTAATCCGTGCGTAAGCACGATTATTATAGGCTGGTACAAACGTGGAATCAATAAGTAAAACGCGGTCATAATCAAATACGGCCTGCCGGAATTGTTCGCGAATCAGGTAACAGTTTGCTCGTTCGAAAAACGCCGGAATAAAAAAGGCATCTTCGTGCGTAGCACTTGTAAAATTATCGATTGCATCGCCAATCTCGCCTTTCAGCTTATGGGCAACACCTAATAAATAGTAAACCTCGTAGGAGCGGTCGCTGGATTTTCTGATTTTCCTGAGAAG
>JAGQVC010000337.1 GCA_020438185.1 Bacteroidota bacterium | reverse complement strand
ACCATGACATTGTCCGGAGATGGTGGTGACGAATTATTTATGGGTTATGGTTCCTACCTTTGGGCCGAACGCATGTCAAAAACCTGGGTTCGTGCTTTGCGTAAACCAATTGCCGGATTGCTGCATTCTACCGGCGACAGCCGCAGACAGCGGGCTGCACACCACTTTAGATATAGTGATTACAGCCGCATCCGCACCCATATTTTTTCGCAGGAAATCTATTATTTCTCCGAACAGGAAATCCGCAACCTGATGCAGAAGCCGGGAAAGGCAAGCACTGTAAGCGGAATACATCCAAGTTTGCCACGTAAATTTACCGCATCCGAATCGCAGGCACTTTTCGATCTGGGGCATTACCTTAAAGATGATTTGCTGGCCAAAGTGGACCGCTCAACCATGCAATTTTCTCTCGAAACGCGTGTTCCATTGATTGATTATCGGATTGTTGAGTTTGCACTCAACCTGGATCCATCACTGAAAATCCGCAATGGTCAGTCAAAGTATCTGCTCAAGCAGGTGCTTTACGATATGGTTCCCCGAGAAATATTTGAACGACCTAAATGGGGCTTTTCCATCCCTTTAGATCGCTGGATGCGGACTGATCTGGCTTATTTGATTGAGAAGTATTTAAACAGGGAAACCTGTGAGCGACATGGAATAATAGATTACCAGGTGCTCAGGACTTACATAGAGAAATTCAATTCTGGCAGCGATTATATTTACAACAGGCTCTGGCAGATAATTGTATTGCACAAGACACTCGAACGCACCGGAATCAGTTAAATAAAGGTATCCGGTAATCGGTATAAAAGCTTCGCATGTAGGCCATGTAGCCCATGCGCCACACACGGGTAGCGTCTTCATTCAAATAATCCAGAACCGGTCTCCGGTCGGTAAGAATAATGGCATCGGCAATATCAATACTGTCCTTCGGAACAAAGCGCTTTTGCATATAAACCGGCACTTTATCTTCGAAGGCATCCATAGAATTCGAAAATACGAATACAGAGTTGCTCTTTTCTTCAAGAGAATCAGTAAGATATATTTCAGTGAAAAGTCCCATTGCCCGTATAGTTTTATAAAGCGAACGATTGCCTTTCCCAATCTCACCACGGTAATAGCCGTTTGAGTTTATCAGAGCCAGACCACCAGGTTTGAGCATTTTCCTCGCTTTACTCATACTTTCGGCGGTGAAAACATGAGCCGGAGTTTCTTCACCTCTGAATAAATCGAAAACGATGAGGTCGTATTTTTTGTTTGTTGCATTTATAAACCTTCGGGCATCATCTCTGAACACTTTTACCTGATCAGGTAAGCCAAAATATTCCCGGGCTACCTCAATTATGCGCTGGTCCAGTTCAACCGCGTCAACCCGGAAGCCTTTCTTTATGGCATCGCTTGCCAGAACACCACCGCCAAGCCCCAAAAGCAGCATATCCGATCCTTCAGGAAATTTGCCGATTACATCTTCGCTCACATTGAAGTAAGCATGGTCGTTATACCGTTGGTTTTTAAGGTTATACGAGGTTTGAATAACCCGGTTGACAAACAAGGTGCGTTCTTTCTGGATTGAATCATGATGCATTACCGGAATGTCGGCAACCATTACCTGACCTAGAATTCCTTCTTTCTGGTAAAGTACATCGATGATACCTGATTCGAGGCTCTTCTGACGAATGAAATATCCGCCTGCCAAGGCGAAAACCAGAAAAAATATACCCGGTTTTTTCCAGCCATTTTTGAAAACAAGGATGGCAGGCACAATGCCTAAAATAAACCCGGTAATGATACTCGGAAATATTAAACCAAAGTTAGGAATGATGTAGAACCCGAACAGGAACGTAAAAGTTATCCCACCGGAGGTGGAAATAGCGTAAACAAGCCCGGCGCGTTTGCCACTTGTTTCAGCCGATTCGTCCAGATTGGCAACCATTAGCGGTGAAACCATACCCATTCCCACCACAGGTGGGATGATGATGATTAGCGCAGAAGTAATTACAGAATCGCGGAATGCCAGATGATGCGCAAAATTAAGCACCCATTGCGCTGTGAAAGGCATGAGCATGATGATAACGCCCGAATACAATAGCGTGATTAACAGTATTTTATCCTTTCGTTCGCTTAGCGAAAGGTTGCCCCCAAGAAAATATCCAACGGTAAGTCCGCCTAATGTTAATGCCAAAACTGTTGCCCATACAAAAAGGCTTGAACCAAAATACGGAGCTAACATGCGGGCACTTAACAACTCGGTAGCCATCAGGCTGCCACCTTCCAAAAACGATAATCCTAATAGTAAACGGTTATGCAGTGATTGTGGCATTTTCTTTTTCGCTTTCAGGTAGTTTCAATGAAAAGTTTTCCAACTTCTTATCCTTTCGTTGCTGATCCAGAATCATCAGCATAGACATGTAAAAAGGGATACTCG
>JAGQVC010000336.1 GCA_020438185.1 Bacteroidota bacterium | reverse complement strand
GTTCTTAAATTATATCTTCCATGGTGACAATACCTTCGGTACCGCCAAATTCGTTGGTTACAATTGCCATTTGAATATGCTGGCGCTGCAACTCGCGCAGGAGCTCATTCACTCGTTTGGTAACAGGAATAAAGTAGGCAGGACGAAGCAGCTTTTCAATTTCGACCGGCATTTTGCTGTGAATATGCCTGATTAAATCCTTGGAGTGAATCAGTCCGACAATATTATCGATGGAATCTTTGTAAACCGGAAGTCTGGAATAACCTTCCTCGATAACCTTTTTAACCACCGTTTCAGCATCGTCCTCAATGTCAATTGCTGTAACACGTGTGCGGGGCACATATATCTGCTTTACTATGCGGTCGTCAAACTCAAAAACATTCTGAATCAATTCGTGTTCAGAAGGTTTAATAGCGCCGCCTTCCTCACTTTCAGTCAGAATCATTCGTAATTCTTCTTCGGTGTGGATATCGTTATGTTGCTCGTGATGCAGGCCGAACATACGAAGCGTTAAATTCGATAAACCATTCAGCATCCAGATAAATGGAATCAGAACAATATAGAATATCCGCAGCGGAGCTGCGATAAAAAGAGTTGTTGACAAAGGATTGCGGATAGCAGCCGTTTTTGGAACCTGCTCACCGAGGACAATGTGTAGGGTTGTAATTAAACTGAAAGCGACAGGTATTGCAATGGAATGTGCCACAGCCGGTTCAGCCTGGTAGCCCATTTTTGCCATAATGTCGAGCACCATATTCGCTACCACCCGTTCTCCAATCCAACCCAAACCAAGACTGGCGAGTGTAATGCCCAGCTGGCAGGCGCTGAGGTAGGCGTCCAGTTTTTCGGTAATGTTTCGGGCAATTTTTGCAAGCCGGTTTCCCTGGCTGACTTTTAATTCGATTTGTGAGCTGCGCACCTTTACAATTGCAAATTCGGCGGCTACAAAAAATCCGTTAAGCACTACCAGCACCAACGTAATCAAAGCATCGATCAACATGTTGGTGATTTTTTATTAGCAGTATGATTCGTAAAAAAAAGGTGCTTGTATTGACCTTTAAAGCCGTTCAGAAGCAGTTCTTCATCAGGCTGGTGCACCTGTGTGCACAATCGGGGTTCAGAGGGAGGTTGATCCAAAGTGGAATTCATCAATAATTTGCAAAATTATAAAAATCGCAATTGAATGCTTCAAGTGCAGTGGTGTTTTATTTTTTAAGCTGTGTTTGTTGCGTGTACTTGTTTTATATATTTGCGCCCTCAATTACGGTGGCCATAGCTCAGTCGGTTAGAGCGCTAGTTTGTGGCACTAGAGGTCGTGGGTTCGAACCCCATTGGCCACCCGATCCCGGTTCAAAAGACCGGGATTTTTGTTTTCAGGAACTATATATTTTGCGAATGTGACTTAAGTCATGTTTATATCAATACCGCTCAAGTAGTTTTGTCGGTATTCCCAAAAATCAATATGAAACTACGTTTTACATTACTTGCCACATTTGCATTTCTGCTTGCAGCAGGATGCATCCAGGCGCAGCCTGCACAATTTAATTTTCCGATTGAACTTGAAACCCGAACTTTTAAAGGTTTGCCTGAATTGCACTCATACTGCTGGGCGCAGAACGAAGGGAAATGGTTGATTATGAGCGGTCGCAATAACGGTTTGCATGGATTTCAACCGCCCAATGCATTTCCTACTGCCAATCAAAATCAAATGATTTATGTGATTGATCCCGTTAATAATACGGTTCATTCTGCTTCTGTTTCAGGCCTTCCGGCCGATATTGCAGAACAGGTTTCAGCCACAAATCTAAACTTTCACCAGAGCGGCGACACACTTATTCTGATTGGCGGATATGGTTATTCAACCTCTGCTGCCGTTTACAAAACTTTTCCATCCCTGCTCATTATTGATGTGCCCGGTTTAACAAATGCAATTGTTGCAGGAACAAGCATTACTCCTTATTTTACTCGTATTGCAGATGAACAAATGGCTGTTACCGGAGCTTATCTGAGCCGCCTGAACGGCATTTATTATCTGGTTTTCGGGCACCGATTCGATGGCCGGTACAATCCAATGGGAGGCCCTTCATACACTCAAACCTACACCGAAACAGTTCGTCGTTTCAGGATTGTGGACGACAATGGCAACGCTGCAATCGAATATGAAGCATCCTGGAATGACCCGACGCATTTTCACCGTCGTGATTACAACCTGGCTCCGTCAAGAAACAACGACGGAACACATTCGCTTATGGCATTTACCGGAGTTTTTAGGAGTGACATGGATTTACCGCATACTACTTCGGTAAGGGTTAACGAAAACGACTACATGGTTGATTCGTCATTTGTGCAAATGCTGAATCAATACCACACGGCTCTGTTGCCATCCTGGTCGGAAAATGATCAGGTAATGAGGACATTCTTTTTCGGAGG
>JAGQVC010000335.1 GCA_020438185.1 Bacteroidota bacterium | reverse complement strand
AGGACCAACCTTGTGGTCAAGCGATCTTGATGTCTTTGCCCAGCCATCCGGAGGTAACGGCTCACACCTCGATATGCTTCACGAAAGTCCATATAGTCAGGGTATTGCGGCAGAAACGGATAATGTATTCTGGGTTTTCGACGGCTATAACCACGATCTCGTGCGGTACGATTTTGCCGAAGATCACAATCCCGGCAATTCCTGGCACGGCGATGCAATTATCCACCGGTTCAGCGATGACGTCCTTAACCGTGACCCTTCGGGCGTTGTTCCATCGCATCTTGTTCTTGATCAGAATAAGCAGTGGCTTTATGCAGTCGACAACGGGAATAATCGCGTAATCAGAATTGATATTAATACAGGAGTACCTTCTGCAGAGTCGCCATCATACGGACCTCACGAAGATGTAGCAGAGTATCTCACTTATACCGGTTATACCAGTGAAGTTGTTGTTTCTGGTGGAATGCAGAAGCCTGCCGGGATTGCCCTGATAAGTAACAAGCTTTTGGTGAGTGATTATGCAACCGGAAAAATTCATGTATTTGATATTTCTGCTTTACCGGCACAGGAACTCTTTCAGATTCAGACACCTGCCGAAGGCATCATGGGCATTGTGATTGACCCGGAAGGCAGAATTGTTTATGCCGACCATGATAATTCCGAGATTGTTATGGTTTCGCCCGGGGCGCTTTCTTTAAATAATGTTAGTGACAACTTATTGGTTTACCCTAACCCTGCACATAATTATGTAAAGCTTACGGGTAATATAAGTTCATCCGATCAGGTTACTTTGCTCGATATTTCAGGCAGGGTTATCAGTCAGTTTAGCCTTTCGGCTGAAGGACTTATTGTGGTTTCATCGCTTTCACCAGGAATGTATTTTTTCAGAGTTTCATCCGATTCTTCCGGACTTAATCAGGTTATTCCCTGGGTAAAAAATTGAAAATTGTATCTTTGAAAGATGTTTGATACTTCAATTTCTCGTTTAATATCTCTATTGATCCCCGCTTTTGTGCTGATTTCCTGTGGCAAGGAGCAACCTGAACCGGTTATACCGGTTGGGACAGACATTCAAGTAAATGTGTCTGTAAAGTCATCGGGTGTCGAAGTGGTACCGGGTGCTTCAACTTACACAACCCCGGCCGGAGCTCAGTTTAAGGTCGATTTGCTTAAGTTTTACCTGAGCAATTTCCGTTTGGTTAAAAGTGATGGAAGTGTTTTCGATGCAGGTACTTATCGGTTAATTGATTTCGCTGATGCGGATTCAAAATCTTTTCATTTGCCCAAATGCCCTGCAGGAACTTATAGTTCAATCCGTTTTATGCTGGGAGTCGACCCAAACGCAAACCATACACTTCAGAATTCTGAACCCGATCTTGATCCTTCAAAAGGAATGGTGTGGAGCTGGAGCACCGGTTATATTTTTTTCAAACATGAAGGTTCTTACATAGATTCGACAGGTGCGCAGCAAGCGCTGCTTTACCATTATGGTAAAGATATTGCCGCAGTTGAAGTGGAAATTCCTTTCGTCAATAATCTCACATTCGAAAGCGGAAAGATGTTTCAGTTTGACCTGAAATTTGACTTAGGAGCTGCTTACAGCTCTCCTCAGGTTATTTCCTTTTATCAATATCACAATAACCAAAGTCTCACACAAGCCGATAATCCCTGGATTGAAGCATTGAAAACCAACTTTGCTCAGGCTTTCAATATTGATGTACAATGAAACTTAAATTAATTTCTGTTCTCTCTGTTGTTATTTTTATTGCTGCATGCAACAAGGAAACAGATCTTCCCGAAAGAACAGATTTCCTTGAACCTTATATTTTACAAACTCCGGCGGGTTTTCCGGCTATGCAAATCCCAACCGATAATCCATTGACCAAACAAGGGGTTGAATTAGGCAGGAAATTATTTTACGATCCAATCCTTTCCGGCAATAACACCATGTCTTGTGGTACCTGTCATGTTCAGGAATTTGGATTCACCGACAATGGACTTGCTCTAAGCATTGGAATTGACGGAATTGCGGGAACACGAAATTCGATGCCGGTTATGAATCTGGGTTGGGATAGTAAGTTTTTCTGGGATGGGGGAGCCGCCGATCTGGAATCCCAGGTAATCGGACCCATTCAGAATCCGGTCGAAATGCACGAAGATTTGTCTAATGCTATTGCCGAATTAAACGCCCATCCTGAATATCCTGCCCTGTTTAAGCAGGTTTTTGGTGAAAGCCCGATTACTTCAGCGCACGTAATGAAAGCCATAGCGCAGTTTGAAAGGACACTGATTTCGGGAAACTCGAAATACGATAAATACCTGAGAGGTGAAGCCGTTTTAACTCCTCAGGAATTGCAGGGTATGGATTTGTTTACATCCTTCGACAAAGGAGATTGCTCTCATTGCCATGTTTTGGGCAGTACTTTCACCGATTTTGAG
>JAGQVC010000334.1 GCA_020438185.1 Bacteroidota bacterium | reverse complement strand
GGGCATAGCATATTTTTGCAGGTCTGCCTCCGGCAGGATGATGAATTCCCGATCTGCTTTCAACCTGGAGGCTTTAATGTGCACAAAAACCAAATGAAGTCTGCGATGCGAAAGTAAATGCTGTTTCTCTCCCGATATTTCCTGCACGGTGCCCTGCCAGTCATTCAGTTTCGCAATAAAATTTGGATGGTTCAGAAAATTATCCCGCGATTCAGCCACATCAAATTCAATCAGGGGGAATTCATACAATCCCTGCCAGATATCGTTGCTGTTTCGCCGGCGAATTAATGTGTTGCCGTTTTTATCCTGCGGCAGCAGGTATAGCAAATAACGGCTCTTAACCTTTGTTTTTCCTGCTTTCGCAGGATATACACCCACCTTATTCTTACGCAAAGCTGTGCATCCCGCTGCAAGCGGACATCCACCGCAAAGCGGTGAAACAGGCCTGCAAACCAGAGAACCGAAATCCATCATGGCCTGGTTAAAATCCCCGGGCCTGGAAGCCGGTATCAGGGCATTCGCCAATGCAGAAAACTCCTTTTTACCTGACGTGCTGTCGATAGGCGTTGCAATACCAAACCAGCGCGATAAAAGGCGAAAAACATTGCCATCGACTACCGCGTGCTGTTTTCCGAATGCCATAGAAGCAATAGCGGCAGCTGTATAAGGCCCAACACCAGGAAGCTTTAGTATTTGCTCGTATTCCTGCGGAAACAAACCCCCAAATTCATTCATCACCATTTTTGCCGCCGAATGGAGATTTCGGGCGCGGGAATAATAGCCCAAACCCTGCCAGTGGCGCAGGACCTGATCTTCGGAAGCGGCTGCCAGGAAACGTACTTCGGGAAAGGCATCCATAAACTTGTGGTAGTATGCCATGCCTTGATCAATGCGTGTTTGCTGCAAAATAATCTCCGATAACCAGATTGAATAAGGATCGTGATTTTCACGCCAGGGAAGAACTCGTTTGTTGGCAGCATACCATTCTAAAAGTATTGGCGTAAACACTTCTTTCGCCTCTCCGACCTCAACAATATCAGTCATTTACGATATTTTTAAATTTCTTTTTCGTTTGAAAATAATATGAATATCTTTGCACCCCGTTTTTTAAGACGCTAACGTCCACATTAACAAAAAAATAAACTCATAATAAATCTTTAAATCCAAGCAGCCATGACCAAAGCTGAAATTGTAACTGAAATTGCTGAGAAGACCGGAATTGAAAAAGTTACCGTACAGGCCACTGTTGAAGCATTCATGAAGAGTGTAAAAACTAACCTGTCGCAAGGTAAGAATGTTTATCTCCGTGGTTTCGGAAGTTTCATCGTTAAGAAGCGTGCCGCCAAAAAAGGCCGTAACATTTCTAAAAACACAACGATTGTAATTCCTGAACACTTTATTCCTGCATTCAAGCCAGCTAAAACTTTCAGCGATAAAGTAAAGAAATCGGTTAAGGCCTGATTGAAATGAATCTCCGGATTACAGCTGTTGTTGCTGCCGGGCTGCTAATTGTAGCAGCTATCCTGCTTGCCCCGCGCAAACCGGCTCCGTCAGAACAGCAAACTGAAGCTCCGGCCCCCTCCGCTTCTGAATCTGATTTCGAAACTCAGATTGTAGAAGTAAAAAAATCTCTGGATGCCGGTTCGCTGGCATCTCTCGAGTTCTTTGAAGAGCAAATTTCCCGGCAAGGGAGCACCAACCAAAACCAATGGTTCGATTCGCTTTCGAACTTTTGGGACAGGCAAATGCGCCCCGGAATTGCCGCCGAATACGTGTACAGAAAAGCCGAGTCGACAAACTCAGGCAACGATTGGTACAATGCAGGAAGCAGGTATTTAGGTATTTCTCGCTTTTTCGAAGAGCAGGATCGTATGGCTTTAATTGATAAAGCCATCTTCTGCCTCGACAAAGCCCACGAAATCGCCCCTGCCGACAATGCAATCAAAACCAGACTTGCATCTGCATACGTTGAAAGCGGTAAAGACCCGATGAAGGGAATTTTTCTGCTAAGAGAAGTTATTGAACAGGAACCGGAAAACATTGATGCTCTAATGAATCTTGGTTTCTTCTCGATGCAAAGTGGTCAGTTCGACAAAGCTATCGACCGCTTTAAAAACGTTCTCAAAATCGACCCTTCACTAACCGAAGTCAGAATTTACCTGTCTGAAGCGCTTGAAGCATCGGGAAATAGCAGTGAAGCTCTTAATGAACTCGAAAAAATAAAAAAATCAGATGCCGATTCGTTCCTGCTTGCTGAAGCACAGAAACGAATCGACGCAATAAAAAACAGTACGAACTAAAAACATTTAATTGTTATGCCAAGCGGTAAAAAAAGAAAGCGTCATAAGATGGCTACGCACAAGCGTAAGAAGCGTCTGCGTAAAAATCGTCATAAGAAGAAATAATAAGCTGAGGCTTCAGAAAATGGACTGGATGTAATC
>JAGQVC010000333.1 GCA_020438185.1 Bacteroidota bacterium | reverse complement strand
GATTTCGGTTTCACATAAAATTAAAAAGCCCGCCTGATTTTTACAGGCGGGCTTTTTAGAGCATGCAGCGCTTATTTACTTTTTAAAAACGGAATTTTTTGAATCTCTTTTCCGCCTGAAAGGCGAATAAAATACAAGCCGTTTTTTAAATCAGAAACATCAACGCGAAGCGGGAAAGCCTGAATATTATTTTTTGTGTAAACCAATTTACCACTTAAATCAATTATTTCAATTACACTGTTCTGCATTAACGCGGGGTTCCCGGAAACAAATATTTCACTTACTGCCGGATTCGGATAAACTTCCAGTTTAATATCATTCAGGATTTCATCAATAGAAGCAAATGAAATCGGAATGCAGGTTGAAGTGTCCGTGCATTCTCCATTAGACAATATAAGTGCGTAACTGCCAGTTTCAGTAGCGGAATAAACCGGACCAGTTTCTCCGTCAATCAGCTGACCCTGATTGCAATCGTACCAGCTGTAAACACCTGAATTAACTGTGGTTATTTCGTTTTCAGCAACAGTTACATCTGCCATATTATTTACAATGGTTAAGTTGAGCGTTACAACTGTATCAGTCAATTCAATCACATAAGCATCAGTTGCAGTAAAGGTTTGATTGTATGCCGTATAGGAATTGCAGGCAGTAACATTTTCTGTCACTTCAACAGGCGGCAACTTTATTTCGTTCAAATAAATATTATCGGCTCCACCGCCGGATGCCGATTTGGCACTCACTGCAACAAAGCGATCACCTGTATATACAATATTAAAATCCTCATAAAAAGGGCTGTAGGAAGTGTTGAAAATGAGTGCGCCACCAGGTCCCCAAACCACGGTTGCATCATCCTTTACTTTATGTCCTTTTAATCCGGAGCCAGAATGCAAATGCGCTATGCACATAGTGTTGTCCTCGTCAAGATCAAATTCGGGATAAGGAATATAAGTATTGAGGTTTGCTGCCTCAACTCCGTTTTCTGCCCAAAGCACAACCCCGTTTATAGTGAATTTATGTGCGTAAATGGCTGCATTTCCCACTACGCCGGGGCGACCATCGGCCCATGTGATGTAATAATTATTGCCAGATTTTTTCCAGTAGAATTTATCCTGAGATCCATCGGCAACACACAGATCAATCGTATTGGAGTTCCAGGCCTGCGTGCCTGAGTTTATCTCATATCTTCGGGCATATATATTTGTACTGCTTCCAACCGGACCATTTCCAACCCATACGAAAGTAATTCCTCCGGCATCCCCAATTCCGCTGTACTGGTAACCTAAGCCCTGAGATCCTGCTGTTATGTTAACCCAGGAAGCCCAGAATGTCTGAAGATCATCAACTCCCGCAATATGATTGCAATACAGGGCTGCTCCGGCACCGTTTCCACCGCTGTAATACACGTAAATTCCACCGCTTTCGTCGGTTGTCATGCTGTAACTGCCAAAACTGCCCGTACCGGTGGGTACGGTGCCGCCATATGGCCAGAGAAGTGAGCCACTTTCATCGAATTTTGAAATTCGAATCTGATTGGAACCACCAATCAGGGTCCCCGATGTTCCGACATAATAATCTGCTCCCGATTTTACCAAACGGATTCCTCCAAGGCTGTTGGGGTAAGCCGAATCATCTCTCAACTTCAAATCGCCCGACCAGACATCGTTCCCGTCTGCGTCAATTTTCTTCACATAGGCTCCTTTCTCAGCTGCATCGGTGCTGCTGATAACTGTCCAGGCAAGAATAATTGAGCCATCAGAATTCCTGAGGACTGTAAATGAATTTACCTGACCTTCAAAATTGGCAAACTCAACCCCACCTTCTGCCCATTGGGCTTGCCCCGTAGCATTGTAATGCTGACCATAAATATCCTTGTTTCCGGCTCTGGTATCGAGCCAAAAAACATACAAGCCGTTGTTGCCGTCGTTAAAGGATTGAACCGAATTTTGAGAACCGGTTTCTGCAGCAACTACAGTTGGCGCAGTTGGATCGGTTGTCCATTGAGCATTTAAACTGCCTGTGCAGGCAAGTAAAATAATGCTGCAAATGAGTAAAATATTTTTCATGATTATCGGGTTAGTTTCTGAGTTTTCAAATTACATAAAATCCGGTTTCGAAATTAGTTTCGAAGGGAAATCCCTGAAATACCGCAATTGGGTTAACAGCAATTTAGTTCCGGTAAGGCCCGGCATAGCTTGCATTACAGGTAGCTAATAAGGTTGGGAGGACGTTCTTTCGGGTTAAACCGACGATTTATTTAAAATCAAAGCAGCTCATTCGCCAGATTCGCCAGTTCGGATCGCTCTCCTTTTTCCAGAGTAATGTGTGCGTACAAACGGTTGTTTTTAATTTTATCAATCAAATAACTAAGTCCGTTCGATTGAGTGTCCAGATAAGGCGTATCAATCTGGAAAATATCTCCGGTAAATACAATTTTGGTGTTTTCGC
>JAGQVC010000332.1 GCA_020438185.1 Bacteroidota bacterium | reverse complement strand
CCTTGCTTGATTTGAAGCAAGGGTTTTTTTTTTTTTTATCCTTTCCATGATACCCATTTTGTATTGTTGAGGTGTTACTATTTTTGGCGGAACGTAAGAGAATCCGTATTTTTACAACAATACATTTACAGGTCATGAATATTACTGCTGCCCAGGCTGCTTTGAAGCAATATTTCGGTTATGACCGGTTTCGGCCGATGCAGGCCGATATTATTCAAACCATTCTTAACAAACAGGATTGTCTGGTGCTGATGCCCACCGGCGGAGGTAAATCCATCTGTTATCAGATACCCTCCGTCATACTCCCAGGCTGCAGTGTAGTGGTATCTCCGCTTATTTCACTGATGAAAGATCAGGTGGACCGATTGCAGAAGCAAGGTGTTTATGCAGTTGCCTGGAATAGTAATACCCCTTCGGGTGAAGATGAAAAAATAATTGATGATTGCCGTACCGGCAGAATCACAATGCTTTATGTTTCTCCTGAGCGCCTGCTTTCCTTGAATTCCGGGTTTTTAAATTCGGTTCCGTGGTCATTTATTGCGATTGATGAAGCACATTGTGTATCACAGTGGGGGCACGATTTCAGACCTGAATATGCCAAAATAGGCCAGCTAAGAAAATTACTTCCGACACTTCCTTTTCTGGCTTTAACCGCAACAGCTGATGAGCATACCAGACTCGATATAATAAAGCAATTGAAAATGAATAGTCCGGCTGTATTTATCGGATCGTTCGACAGACCAAATTTGTCACTTGACGTAAGAGGCGACCGCGGTGATGTGATCAGGAGGCAAGAATTAACAAGTATAATACGCAGCAGAAGTGATGTATCCGGAATTATTTATTGTTCTACTCGAAAAACGACAGAGGAACTGGCCAGGCAGCTTAGAAATGCAGGAATAAGATGCAGACCGTATCATGCCGGAATGAGCCTGGCCGAGCGGAATAATGTTCAGGATTTGTTCTTATCAGGCCAAATCCCGCTTGTATGCGCTACGATAGCTTTCGGAATGGGAATCGACAAGGCGGACATCCGCTACGTTGTACATTATAATCTCCCCCGAAATATGGAAAGCTATTATCAGGAAATCGGCCGAGCAGGAAGAGATGGTAAAGCTTCAGATAGATTTCTTTTTTACAGAGAAAAGGACGTTAGCCTGCTCAGACGTTTTGCACTGGAAAGCGGGAGGGTTGAATTAAATTTGAAAAAACTGGAGAACATGATTCGATATGTTCACGCAACCGGTTGCCGACGAGGTTTTCTGCTAAAAACATTTGGGGAGAACTATGCCGGTAAATGCGAAAATTGCGATCGATGCATAAGGAATAAGAAATCAGCAAACACGAGCCAAACAATCAATTTAAAACTTGACGAATTAAAAAAGCTTCGAATCAGGTTAGCAAACAAACATAGAACATCCGAAAAGGAAATTGCAAGCGATGAGCTTCTCGAAAAATTATGCAGGATAAAACCTTTAGAAGCAGGTACAATTATCCTCCTGAGAGAAATAAATCTGAAGTGGATGGAATTGTTTGGGAGAGAATTTCTGGAATTACTATTAGCCGACCACACAGATCCCAAACAGAGAAAACTGGATATTAAAGCTTACAAATGCTGGATGCTTCACATGGAAGGTTTTTCTGTAGCGCAGATTGCTGCTGAAGTGAAAAAACAAGAACAAACCATAGGAACTTATCTTAAAAAAGTGCAGATAACCGGCTTTCCAATTCAGATCAACAAGCTGGCATCAGCAGCCGATTTAAATCTAATCAAAATTGGTTTAGCAAGAGGTTACAGGACGAATGAAATACATAATTTTACCGGTGAGCGAATTGATAAAAAAATAATTGAAGTTATTTTGCATGAATTAAAAAATTGAATTACTACGCATTCAATGAAAAACAGACTGAGCTTAACCTATATATCGATTCTTGTCTTTTTATGTTCCCTGCTCCCTTATCTGCAGTGGGGAGGAAACAATCGGGCGCATATATATGAGTTGGAACTGGAAGTAATCCGGAAACTTATTCATAATCACAAAGAGGCACTTCACCCTTTTACAATACTGCCACTTATCGGACAGCTCCTAATTCTAATATCAATATTTATTAAGAAAAGAAAAATGGTTCTTTTAAAAACAGGCGCTGTTCTGATTCTGTTGTTGGTTGCTTTTATTTTTGTTATTGGGATTATGAATTTAAATCTAAAAATGATTGCCTTCTGCCTACCATACATTTTTCTATCATCCCTAATTTTTATTTTCAGAAGAGAGAAGCGTAATTAATTCAGCTTTATATGACAATAACTTCTTTTTAAGGAGAAACCTGGTTTTTAATGTAAAATTCAAATATGCATTTATCCCGGAATTAAGAATATTCAAATTCTCATTTAGATAAATTCTTCCATTAAAATAATTGAGATCAGAATCTGCATACTTTTCCATATCA
>JAGQVC010000331.1 GCA_020438185.1 Bacteroidota bacterium | reverse complement strand
AATTTTTCGGATAATAAAGGAGAGATAATTGTCGATTTACAGCACCGTGATAAATTAATTGAAGGTAAAATTGAGCAAGCCGGTCCGAATAAAATTAGAGGATACCGCATTAGCGAAGCCTGGGCAAGGGAGCAGCATGTTTATTTTGAAATGGAATTCAATGAAAAAATATCGGCAATTAAAATTAATAAAGACACAATTCGGGGTGATTATAGTGCGATTATAGAATTCTCAAGAATGCCTACGCCGGTTCTTGAAATGCGTACCGGAATTTCATTCACAGATAACCGCGGGGCTAGTGCAAATTTGAGAGAAAACCCATCTTTTTTCGGGTACGAAAAATTCAAACAACAGGCTACAGAGAAGTGGAATGAAGCACTGGGCTGCATCCGCCTGAAAGGCGGGACAGAAGTAGAGAAGCAAATTTTTTACACTGCACTTTACCACACTATGGTTCATCCAAATACGGCAAGCGATGTAGATGGCCGCTATCGCGGGATGGACATGCAAATTCATCAGGATAATTCCTACACGCATTACACCGTGTTTTCGTTGTGGGACACTTTTCGGGCTGCGCACCCGCTTTATGCCATATTGTTTCCTCAAAAGCAGCGCGATTTTATCCGCTCGTTTTTAAGCATGTATCAGCAAGGAGGACGGCTTCCCGTCTGGGAACTGGCGGCGAATGAAACTGATTGCATGATTGGTTATCATAGCGTTCCTGTAATTGTTGATTCCTGGTTCAAGGGCATTCGTGATTTTGATTCAAAGCTTGCGCTTGAAGCCATGGTTAAGAGCTCAACCTGGAAACACCTGGGTTTACCGGAATATATGGATCATGGCTATCTGGCAATTGAAGACGAACCGGAAAGCGTTTCAAAAACGCTGGAATATGCCTACGATGACTGGTGTATAGCGCGTTTTGCGGACGAAATGGGAAACAAGGAGCAGGCCCGTGAATATTATCTGCGTTCGCAGGGGTGGAAGCATTTGTTTGATCAAACAGTTGGCAGCAAAAACGGATTTATGCGTCCCAGAAACAACGGTGCCTGGCTTGAGCCTTTCGATCCTTTTGAAGTAAATAATCACTACACCGAAGCCAATAGCTGGCAATACAGCTTTTTCGTTCCGCACGATTTAAAGGGTCTTCAATCGATGTACTACACTAACGACGGACTTTTCAATAAACTGAATCTGACGTTTAACACTACATCCCGAACAACCGGAAGGGAGCAATCCGACATCACGGGACTTATCGGGCAGTATGCGCATGGCAACGAACCATCGCATCACATGGCCTGGATGTTTACAGAATTAGGCCATCCGGCCGAAGGCCAGAAATACATTAAACGCATTTTAGAAACATTATATACCAACGAACCGGATGGTTTGTCAGGGAATGAGGATTGCGGGCAAATGAGTGCCTGGTATGTGTTTTCGGCCATGGGTTTTTACCCTTTTTGTCCGGGCAAGCCAGAATATACAGTAGGCAATCCGCTTTTTAATCAGGTTATTATTACGCCTGCCGGCGGAAATAAATCCTTTACAATTGAAACTGAAGGAGAGGGTGAATGGGCTGAATTTCCCGGATTCCGGTTGGAACATTCCCGGATTATTAATGGCGAAACATTAAAAATTAAAAGAAGTAATTCAATGCCTGCTTCATTTATTCCTGATTTAGAGCCCGTTCCGGGCGAAGAATTATTGCAGGCTCCGGTTTTTGGAAATTCAAAAATGGTTTTTCGCGATAGTATGGAACTAACAGTTAATCAAACTGATACGAGTGTGAATCTTTATTATTCGATGGATAAAAGTATTCCGGATGAAAATTCAATTCCACTGAAAAGCGGAGATAAAATTAAATTATATGGCAGCACAACAGTAAAAATGATAGCAATTAAAAATGGACTGAAAAGCCCTGTAGTTACTGCTAAATGTCACAAAATACCCAATAATTACAGCATTCAGATTAAATCGAAATACAACCCGCAATACACCGCCGGTGGTGATGCTGGAATTATCGATGGACTTCTTGCTGATGTGAACTGGCGCAAAGGCGGCTGGCAGGGTTATCAGTCGCAGGATTTTGAGTGTGTAATTGATTTAAAGAAAGAGGAATTTATTTCCCAATTATCGGCCTCGTTTTTACAAGATACCCGAAGCTGGATTGTTTTTCCTAAAAGTGTCAGTTTTGAGTATTCCGAAAACGGAGAGGACTGGATATTACTCGGAACGGATACGTCAACAGTACCTGCAAACAATTACGAAACGCAACGATGGTTTGCAAGTGCCCTGTCCGGCTTTAGTGATGGAAAACCCGAACCCATGTTTATTTTTAGTCCGGTTAAAGCGCGATATGTGCGTGTTAAGGCAGAAAATTTTGGCATGCTGCCCGAATGGCATTTAGGCGCCGGTGGCGATGCGTTTATTTTTATAGAGATCGGAAGAGC
>JAGQVC010000330.1 GCA_020438185.1 Bacteroidota bacterium | reverse complement strand
GCGAATAAACTGTTCGCGACTGTAGCCTTTTTCCTTTAATACATTTTCATAAAACAATTCCGGCTTGAATTTAACTGAAGAAGGGTCGCTAAGACTTGTATTGTAGGCAGCATCAATAAGAGTAAATTCTAAAACCAGTGTCGACATGGCAGTATCAGGAATTATCCCTTCCGGTGCTTTTGAATGGCCCGAACATCCTGCTGCAAGCAGAATTACACTAATTATTAAATAATACTTCACCCTCATTACCTGTTGAATGTCAACCTCATACCACGACGACTTTCATCAAAAACACCATCATTATAAACCAAATGTCCATTAACGAATGTTTTTTCTACTGTTGAACTGAATTTTAATCCTTCGAAAGGGGACCAACCGCATTTGTAATAAAGTAAATTCCGCTCAACGCGGGATGATTTATCCGGATCAATAATTACCAGATCAGCAAAATAACCTTCCCGGATGTAACCCCTCTTATTTATTGAAAACATATCTGCTACGGCGTGACAATATTTAGAAACAATTAACTCCGGAGTAAATACTCCTTGCGCAGCAAGTTCAAATAAAGCCGGAAGCGCGTGTTGTACCAAAGGTCCGCCCGAAGGGCAGGAAAAATAAGGATTCTCTTTTTCCAGTAAAGTATGCGGAGCATGATCTGTGGCAAGCACATCAATTTTTCCATTAATAACTCCTTCGCGGATAGCATCCCGGTCGCGGACCGATTTAACCGCCGGATTCCATTTAATAAAACTGCCCCTACTGTGATAATCCTCATCACTAAACCAAAGGTGGTGAACACATGCTTCGGCAGTAATTCTCTTTTCTGACAGTGGAATATCATTCCTGAAAAGGCTTAGTTCACGCTCGGTGGAAATATGCAAAATATGCAGGCGCGTATTGTATTTGGCAGCCAACTCAACTGCTTTTGACGATGAAGCATAGCAGGCTTCTGCACTTCTGATTTCGGGATGCAATCTCATTGGAATATTTTCACCGAATTCTGCTTTTGCCTTCTCCGCATTACTGCGGATGATGTTATCGTCCTCACAATGCACGGCAATCAGCATTTTAACTTCTCGGAAAATATCTGACAAAACAGCAGAATCATCCACGAGCATATTCCCGGTGCTGGAACCCATAAATATTTTAATTCCGCAAACCTGAGTTGGGTCTGTCTTTAACAATTGATCCAGATTATCTGATGTGGTACCCAGATAAAAACTATAATTGGCCAAAGATTTTTCTTCGGCAATCAAATACTTATCGGCCAGTAAGTTCTGAGTCACAGCAGGCGGATAAGTATTCGGCATTTCCATGAAAGATGTAATTCCACCCGCTACAGCAGCTTTGGGTTCTGAATATAGATCGCCTTTGGGTGTAAGTCCCGGTTCCCTGAAATGTACCTGATCGTCAATTGCACCGGGAATAAGGTATTTCCCGTTTGCATCTATTTCTTCGTATCCCTTATAATCTTCCCGGTTATTAAATGTTCCCTCTCCTACTAATTCAATAAATTGACCCTTGATGACAACATAGCCTGTAAAGCGTCTGTTCTCGTTAATTATTGTCGCATTATTAATTATATAGCCTTTGCGCATTACAAAATTATTTAACCACAACCTGCAAGGTATGACGTGATCGCTGTTCGAGCAAAATTTCGCCCCTTTTAAATATCCATTCGGGAAGTGGCTCACGGTAATGCCTGATTGTAATCAGTTCGCAGCCTGAATTGTAGCGGGTTTTATATTTTTCATCCATTTCCCGTATCAATGCTTCAAACCGGTTTAGTTCAGCGCCCAGACAAACAGAGAATGTAAGAGCTGCCTGCTGCATCAGATTAACTTTGATGTGGTGTTTGTTAAAAAGCTCGAATATTTCCTGAAGGTTTTCTTCGACAATAAATGAGAAATCGCGAGTGGAAACAGAAAGCAGAAATTGATTCTTCTTAAAAATATAGCTGCTGTAACGCTGCTGTCCCTGATTTTCACAAATAAGTGTTCCCGGCGCCTCGGGCTGAAGAAAAGATTTCACGCGAAGCGGAATTTTTTTATTCTGAAGAGGTTTAATGGTTTTAGGGTGAATTACGCTGGCACCGTAATATGTGAGCTCAATCGCGTCAAAATAAGACAGTTCGGGAATAAGCGAAGTAACTTCCAGCTCTCTCGGATCGCCATCGAGTACACCCGGAACATCCTTCCAAACAACCACTTCTGATGCATCAAGTGCATAAGCCAGAATTGAAGCCGAATAATCAGAGCCTTCCCTTCCAAGTGTTGTTGTAAAGTTTTCAGATGTTCCACCGATAAATCCCTGACTGAGATAAATTGTATTACTTTCATCCGAAAACAAGAGATTCTCTTTTATTCTCGAACAACTTTCATCCCAGTTAACACCCGCTTCGCGGTAGCGATTATCAGTTTGAATTAAATCTCTGGCATCAATCCATTTTACAGGAAATCCTT
>JAGQVC010000329.1 GCA_020438185.1 Bacteroidota bacterium | reverse complement strand
TCGGCCAGTTTACTTTAAGTTTTTACCCGCAACAAACCATAACCCCCTGATTTGATTTGAACAACCCTTTATTAGTCGTTGAGGATCTTACTGTTGTTTATCAGGAAAAACAGGAAGAACACATCGCAGTAAAGCGGATTAGCTTTGAAGTGATGCCGGGAGAAGTTGTGGCTCTTGTTGGCGAATCGGGCTCCGGGAAATCGAGTACAGCTTTGGCGCTGATGGGGCTTTTGCCACAAAACGCCAAAGCAGTTGCTTCCGGCATTTCGTATAAAAACCCCTCAGGCAAAACAGAATTGAATTTCGACCCACAGTCGGGTCCGGGCAAACTAAGAGGTCGCGAAATGGCAATGATTTTCCAGAACCCATCCTCTGCATTCAATCCGGTTAGAAAAATAGGTGCGCAAGTGGAAGAGGTGCTCGCACACACTCTTGAAAAATCTAAAACCGCGGTGCAACAATTAATTCCGGATCTGTATCAGAGATGTGGCCTTTCCGACCCCGATGCAATAAATAATTCTTATCCACACCAACTTTCGGGCGGACAAAAACAGCGCGTGTTCATTGCTATGGCAACAGCTGCCAATCCGGCATTGCTCATTGCCGATGAACCTACTACAGCACTTGATGTAACCGTACAGGCGAAAGTGATCAGCCTCCTCAAAAATCTGGGCTCCGCTTCCGGAATGAGCACATTACTCATCAGTCATGACCTGGCCCTGGTTTCAGACGTTGCCGACCGGGTTCTTGTTATGCGCCATGGTGAAATAATTGAATCGGGAACAACAAGAGAAATTTTCCGGAAGCCTCAAAAGGCATATACAAAAGGCTTACTGCTGTGCCGGCCTCCATCCGATAAGCGGTTTGAACGACTTCCGGTGCTATCCGATTTTGAGTCGGGTACCGCCCACTTGCCCAAAATTGAAAATCCTGCCGACAGGCAGGAAAGATTACAAAAAATGTATGCGCAGGAACCTGTTCTTAAGGCAGAAAATATTGTTGCCGCATACAAAGCCAACTCAGGCAGGCTTTTCCGTTCCGAAAAGAAAATTGTAATTCCCGGACTTAATTTGCAGCTATTCCCCGGCGAAACACTTGGTCTGGCAGGCGAATCGGGAAGTGGAAAAACAACTCTGGGTAAAATTCTTGCCGGCCTTCTCCCGGCCGATAGTGGCTCGATACATTTCCATAACCTGGAAATTTCGGGACGAAAAAGCAACACCGCTTCTCCTGTTCAAATGGTTTTTCAGGATCCTTCATCCTCTTTCAACCCTACACTAACAATGCTGGAAGCCCTGATGGAGCCTCTTCGTGCATTGATGAAAGGTCATACTGATAAGGAAAAAATTAAGCTGATTCAGGCTATGCTTGAGCAGGTTCAGATACCAGCTTCGGCTTTGCGAAAGTTGCCGGCTGAGTTTTCAGGTGGCCAGATTCAAAGGCTTGCCATTGCACGCGCCCTGCTTATGCAACCCAAATGCGTGGTGTTCGACGAAAGTGTTTCTTCGCTCGATGTTTCGGTACAGGCAGGAATCCTCAACCTGATCAATAAACTCAAAAACCAGATGAAACTGAGTTGTGTGTTTATCTCTCACGACCTGTCAGTGGTTCGTTATATGAGCGACCGGGTTCTTATAATGAAAGACGGACAAATTGTGGAAGAGGGCGAAGCTGACACTGTGTTTACGAACCCTTCTCATGCATACACCCGTGAATTGATTGATGCCATTCCACAGGTTAGCATTTCAAACTGAAGTATATGATTATTAAGTCAGCCGAATTTGTAATTAGTAATACCAAAGTTGAAGGGTGCCCGGCTCCGGTTCTTCCCGAGTATGCTTTTATTGGTCGCTCCAATGTTGGCAAAAGCTCGCTTATTAATATGCTGGCTTCCCGAAACGGGCTTGCCAAAACATCTTCAACGCCGGGAAAAACGCGCCTCATTAATCATTTTATCATCAATCAGGAATGGTACCTGGTTGACTTACCCGGATATGGTTACGCCCGCGCCGGTAAGGATACTCGTTCGGGCTTCATGAAAATTACCGGCGAATACATTTCGGGGCGCCCCAACCTGATGAATCTTTTCGTGCTGATTGATGTGCGGCTTGAACCACAGAAAGCAGATCAGGATTTCCTGTTTAAGCTTGGCGAAAGCGGGATTCCATTCGTTATTGTTTTTACGAAATCCGATAAACTCTCGAAAAACCAGGTGCAATCGAATGTGGCGGTTTACAATAAATTCCTCAGGCAATACTGGGAAGAACCTCCCCCTCAAATTATCAGCTCCTCAGAAACCGGGCAGGGCAAAGATGAAATCCTGAAGTTTATCGAAGATACCAATCGGCTTTTCAAGCCTAATAGATAATCTGCAGTGTGCCGCGGCTTGAGTAATCCTGTCCGGCCGATTCGGCATCCAGTAAATAGAAATAGGTTCCGGCCGGTAATGCCTCACCTGAAGAGCTTCTG
>JAGQVC010000328.1 GCA_020438185.1 Bacteroidota bacterium | reverse complement strand
TTGTTCCCGCCGATTCTCATAAAGGGCTGCAAAAGAACTAAGCCCATTTAAACTACACAAGCCGTACAGCAGAAATTTCTTTCAAAAATGAAAATGCTTTATCTGTTGAGCATTCTATAGCTTTGCAACATGAAGTTGTATATGCAACGGGCCCTTGATTTGGCAGCAAAAGGACTGGGAAGTGTCGCACCAAACCCGATGGTTGGGTGTGTGATTGTGCATAACGACAAAATTATAGCTGAAGGCTGGCACCGTAAATTCGGCGAAGCACACGCAGAAGTAAATGCCATCAATGCAGTTCAGGATAAATCGCTTCTCAGGGAATCAACCCTTTATGTTACGCTCGAACCTTGCAGTCATTTCGGGAAAACGCCACCCTGTGCAAACCGGATTGTGCAGGAAGGTATTCCTAAAGTTGTCATTGCATCTGTTGATCCGAATCCACTTGTTTCAGGCAAAGGGATTTCAATTTTAAAAGAAGCCGGTATTGAAGTGACCAGCGGAATACTGGAAAGCGAAGCTCGTTTTCTAAACCGCAGGTTTTTTACAGCACAAACCCAAAAGCGGCCTTATGTAATCTGCAAATGGGCCGAATCGGCCGATGGTTTTATAGATCCTGTGCGAATGGAGGAACAAAAAGGGTCGATCGCCATTTCAGGTCCTGAATCTCAGCTGTGTAATCACATGTGGCGCACGCAGGAGCAGGCAATTCTGGTGGGTAAACGAACCGCAATCATTGATAATCCCTCGTTAACGGCGCGGCTTTGGCCGGGACAAAATCCGTTGCGGGTTGTAATTGACCCTTCACTGGAAATCAGCCGGAAGGCTGCATTGTATGATAACTCGGTAAGAACCATCATTTTTAACCGCCTCGAAACACGCAGTATTATTAACACCCAGCTCATTCAACTTGATTTTTCTGTCGACATTATTCCGGCAATTCTGCAATACCTTCATTATGAAGGCATTCATTCAATTCTAGTTGAAGGAGGAACTGAAACAATTCAGCGCTTCATGCAAGCAGGAATGGTGGATGAAATAAGAAGAATCGTAGCTGAAAATGTTTGGCTGGAAACGGGAATAAAAGCGCCCGAATTTAATGGCGCTATTCACGAAACAAATTATGCCGGAAATGACAGAATTGAGTTATCCTACTTATTCTGAATCAGCAACTTACTTGTAGAAAGCACTCCATCCGTGCGGAGCACGTGAATAGTGTAAACACCGTTAGCCAGATTGCTTACATCTGCTTTATTTCCTGCCATAGCAGGATGAATGGTTCGCCCTGTGATATCAGTAATAACAACTTCTTCCTGTGGTGTGCAGCCACTAATAATTACAAAATTCTCAGCCGGATTCGGGTACAGCAGTAATTGCTTATTATGAGCCGGTGTGTTCTCTAAAACTTCAGGGTTTGTGTTCCATACCATAAAAGCGGCATCCAGTCCATCCCCAACTGCTGATACTACTTCTGATGAACCTGATTGCGGGAAGCACTGGTTTTCGAATTGAGCAACACCGTACAGGTAAATGCCTGAAACAAGTGCGTCGTTCAGGTTTTCTGCTCCGGCTCCCGAAATTTGTACTTTTCTGCTTGGGCTCCAGTCGGGTTCGTACTGAATAAAAAAGGCATCAGTACTTCCACCCTGCGATTGAATCGTTTCAGTTCCGGTTCCCGGATTGACATCGAAACTACCTGTAAAATTGCCAAGCACAATGATGGTTCCTCCATACGAAGGAATCATGCGGTTTACATTGAGACTACTCACATTTGAAGCATCGTATGCAAACCCGTTAATGTAAGTTGCAGACGACGAATAGCGTAAAACAAAAGGAGTAGCCACAGAGCCTGTTTTATTGATATTTACAACACCTGGTCCGGGATCAGCATCAAGTGATGACGAGTTCATACTGCCGGTAACGATGATGTCCATTTCTTCGGTAAGCATAAGCGAAACGCCCAGATCAACCGAATTTCCACCAAGTAAAAAGCCCCAGTCCAGCGAGCCATCTGCTCTGTCGTATCTGATTAAAACAGCGTCAATTGCACCGTTCAGGTTGGTTTGTCCCGCGCCGGGATCAATATCTGCCAAGCCGCCGATTAGGCCAGTAACGTAAACTCCACCGTCAGGTGAAATTTTAACATCACTAAAATAATCTATTGCAGGTGTCATAGATCCGATTGGATTCACCCAGATTAAATCAAGATCAGTTGTGTATCTTCCAACGAAGGCATCGCCTGAGTTTACATTCGAAATCGCCTGCCGCGTGCCGCTTCCAAAATCAAGATCCACAGTTTGGGCAAACTGACCGGCTATGTATATATCTCCATTCTCGGCACTTTGCATGCTTTTAATATCAATGGTACCGCCCGAAGTGATATCAAACTGTTGAAGAAGAGCTCCGTTTGTTGCGCTATATCTGGCAATAAATCCATCCAAAGCCCCCGAAGGGTTCGAATTCAGCAGAC
>JAGQVC010000031.1 GCA_020438185.1 Bacteroidota bacterium | reverse complement strand
GTAGGTTTTGTACTTATGAATGTTGTTTCCGATGGTTTGCCAGATATTCTGGAACACGCCTGTAGAACCGGTAAAGTGGATACCAGCAAAATCGGGATGATTGAAAATTACATCGCCTGCCACCGGTCCGCTTACGAAAACCAGGTTGATAACGCCATCGGGCACCCCAGCTTCGCGGAAAATCTTCATGAGTACATGCGCCGAGTAAATTTGAGTATCTGCCGGTTTCCAAACAACTACATTGCCCATCATAGCAGCAGATGTTGGTAAATTTCCCGCGATAGCGGTAAAATTAAACGGAGTTAAGGCAAACACGAAACCTTCCAGAGGGCGCTGCTCAAGCCGGTTCCAAACGCCCGGAGACGATTCTGGTTGCTGAGAATAAATCTGCGTCATGTACTGCACATTAAAACGCAGGAAATCAATAATTTCACAAGCCGAATCTATTTCTGCCTGATAGGCATTTTTACTTTGACCCAACATGGTTGCGGCATTCAGCTCATTGCGGTAAGGACCGGCAATTAAATCGGCAGCCTTCAAAAATATGGCAGCACGCTGTTCCCAGGCCATCGCTTCCCAATCGGCTTTTGCTTCCAGGGCAGCTTGTATGGCTTGTTTTACATGTTCCGCGTTACCGCGGGAAAATTTCCCGAGAATATGCTTGAGTTTATGGGGTTGACGAATGGTAATTTTCTCGTCTGTAAACACGTCCCGGCCATTAATTACCATCGGGATATCGCGTTTTTCTTTTTGCATCTCTTCTAATTTGGCCTGCAAATCCCTGCGCTCGGCAGAGTTCGGCCCGTATGCTCTAACAGGCTCATTTACAGCCTTTGGAATATGGAAAAATCCTTTAATCATGGGAAAATAGTTTGGGCAAAGTTAGGCAATCCGTTTTTTCAGCAATGTAACCGAAACTCTTGATGCAGCTTTATGAAAGTTGTATCTTAGTCGCCATTGAAGTAAAAATGATTAAGGCAATTCTTCGTTTTTTTGAGAAACAAACTTTTGGAGTTTGCACCTGGCTGGGCGATAAACTGCACATGAAATCTGCCCAAATCCGATTGTTTTTCATTTATGCTTCCTTCCTCACGCTGGGTTCTCCGCTGATTGTTTACCTGCACATGGCGTTTGTGCTAAAGATTAAAGAATATATACAGAGCAGCAGAACGCGCGTGTGGGACCTCTGAGAGTAATTTCCGTTTTACGTCACCCCGACTTCAGGCAAATCCGCCTTGCGGCCCTCATGGTTATTCTGGTTATAGCAACCGGAACGGTTGGATACATGTTCATTGAAAAGTTTCCGGCTCTGGATGCTTTTTACATGACCATGATTACCATCGGAACTGTTGGATTCATGGAAGTTCACCCGCTTTCGGATGCAGGAAGGTTGTTTACTTCCGCTTTGATCCTGCTCAGTTTCGGTACATTTGCCTACGGACTTTCTGCAATTACATCTTCAATTGTTGAAGGCCAGCTGGCCTCCTATTTTTCAGGTTATAAAGTGAAAACAGAAATCTCGCATCTAAAAAACCATGTAATCGTTTGCGGCTTCGGCCGGAACGGCTCTCAGGCATGTGAACAACTTAAAAACAGGGGAATTCCCTTTGTTGTTATCGAAAAGGAGGATGAAACCCTGGAACGACTGCGGCAGGACGAAGGTATCTTATACATTCAGGGTGACGCAACCGATGATCGTGTTTTGGAAAAAGCGCGGATTTTTGAAGCCCGTGCGCTCATATCAACCCTTGATAAAGACACAAGCAACTTATTTGTTGTGCTTTCAGCACGAAATCTAAATCAGAAACTCCACATCATCTCAAGAGCTTCGGAAGAAGGCAGCGATAAAAAATTATACATAGCAGGTGCCGATAATGTTATTATGCCCGATAAAATTGGTGGTGCCCACATGGCAGCGCTGATTAGCCGTCCTGATGTGCTCGAATTCCTGGATGTGCTCTCATCAAAATCGGCAGGTAACGAAGCGCATCTTGAAGAAATCGTTCACTTTAATCTGAAGCCGGAATTCGCCGACAAGTCGATTCTGGAGCTGGGAATTCACGCAAAAACGGGCGTTTCTGTTATTGGCATCCGCCGCGATAGCGGCGAATTTATTCTTAACCCCGATGCCGAAATTAAACTGGATAACAGCATGAAATTATTCGTGCTCGGCACCGATATGCAGATTTCACTTTTGAAAAAAACCTACTGTAATTCATGAAAAAGCTGCTAGTAACCGGAAGCAACGGCCTGCTTGGTCAGAAAATCATTTACCGCGCTCTTGAACTTGGTGTTTTCGAAATTCATGCATCCGCCAGAGGCGAAAACCGGCTCATTCGCAGGGATGGATACCAATATCACGACCTGGATATTGGCAACCGCGGCAACGTAAACAGCGTTTTTAATGAAGTAAAACCCGATGTGGTTATTCATACGGCAGCCATGACCAACGTAGATGCCTGCGAAAGCGACCGCGAAGGATGCCTCACCAATAATGTGCATGCAGTTGAATACATTGTGGATGCCTGCAATGCGCATAAAGCGCATTTGATACACGTTTCAACCGATTTCGTGTTTGACGGTGAAAATGGACCCTACGATGAAACCGCAGCCCCGAACCCGGTTTCGTATTATGGCTGGTCGAAGGCTGAAGCCGAACGCATTGTTATTGAAAAATCTCAAAACTGGGCAATTCTGCGAACCATGCTGGTTTACGGAGTGGTTGATCATGCAAGTCGCTCAAACATAGTTCTTTGGGCGAAAAATGCTTTGGCAAAAGGCGACCCTATTAATGTTGTTGACGATCAATTCCGAATGCCCACTCTGGCCGAGGATCTGGCCGAAGGTTGCTTACTGGCCGCCCAAAAACAAGCTAAAGGAATTTACAATATTTCAGGTAAGGATTTCATGAGCATCATTGAACTGGTGCGCCGCGTGGCTGACTTTTATGGTTACGGCACCGATAAAATCAATCCCGTTAATTCTTCAACTTTAAATCAGCCTGCAAGGCGGCCGCCCAAAACTGGCTTTATTCTTACGAAAGCAATGAATGAGCTGGGATACGAACCGCATTCCTTCGAAAAAGGACTGTCAATAGTCGAAGCTCAGCTTCAGAAGTTTGCGCATTCCTGATAGCCGGTTTCGCTGTTTTTCTGGTTTCAGGCCTCCGGCCGATGATTTTGTATTTCGTCAGAAATTGTACATTTAGCCGGAACAAACACCGCTTATGTCAAAAAATGAAGCCTGGGGATCCAGGGTAGGATTGATTCTGGCAATGGCCGGAAACGCAGTAGGTTTAGGTAATTTTCTTCGGTTTCCGGTACAAGCCATCAACAATGGCGGAGGCGCATTCATTATTCCATACATCGTTTGTTTCCTGCTTATGGGAATTCCGCTCCTGTGGATTGAGTGGAGTACAGGCCGCTTCGGTGGTAAAAAAGGACATCACAGCACGCCGTTTATCCTGAATTCTATCGATCCCAAAAGGCGATTCTGGAAGTATTTCGGGGTTTTCGGAATCTTCACTAATATCGCTGTTGCGGCTTATTACTGCTTTATCGAAAGCTGGACAATGTCGTATGTAATGCATTCAATTGCAGGCACTTTCAGGAATATGAACCAGATTGAAGTGGCTCAGTTCTTCGAACGCTACGTGGACGTGATGAAATCAACTACCGGAATTCCATACGAAGCGGTTCTGTTTTTTGTGATTTGCATCGTCCTCAATACGTTCATCCTTTCGAAAGGAATTAAAGGTGTTGAGAAGGCAGCAAAAATTGGAATGCCAATGCTTATCTTGTTTGGAGTTTTGCTAGCAATCCGAGGCCTTACACTAGGCGATTCGGGAGCAACGCCCGATAATCCGAATGTAAGTGCCATTGACGGACTTAACTTTTTGTGGACTCCACAGTTCGAATCACTTTGGGATTTCAAGGTCTGGCTCGCAGCAGCCGGTCAGATATTCTTCACACTTTCGCTGGGAATGGGCTCCATTCAGTGTTACGCTTCATATGTTAAATCAAGGGACGACATTGCATTGAACGCGGCTTCCGCCGGATTTATGAACGAATTTGTGGAAGTGGTTCTGGGAAGCTCCATCGTAATTCCCATTGCAGCAGGTTACCTTGGAATTGACTGGGTTATCGAAAACGCCGGGTTTGGAATGGCCTTTCAAACCATGCCTTACCTCTTCAATAACTGGGGTCCTGTGCTGGCGGCTGTCGCCGGAGTGATGTGGTTCGGACTTTTATTTTTTGCAGGTATCACGTCCTCGCTGGCCATGGGAACTCCCTGGATGGGCTTTATGCGCGATGAATTCGGATGGTCACAGAAAAAAGGCGCCTGGTCGTTCGGAGGTATCGTTTTAATCCTTGGTCTGCCAACGGTTTTATTCTTTAATCAGGGTGTATTCGACGAATATGATTATTGGGCCGGAACAGTATCACTGGTAGTGTTCGCCCTTGCCGAGTCAATCCTGTTTGCCTGGGTGTTTGGCATGGGCAAAGGTTGGCTCGAAATCAACGAAGGCGGCGATATTCGCGTTCCCGGAATCTACAAGTACATTATTAAATACATCACGCCGGTCATGCTCATCATCGTATTTCTGGGTGCCTTGCTCACTCCGGTTGGCAACGACTGGACGGGCGCTTTTAGCGGATTGGTTGCAGGTGACGGATGGACACTGGATAATTCATCAATCATCAAAACCATTTCGCATGCCGGCATTCACGAACAAATTGCCGCTTCAACCGATGTACTGGTAATCGAAGGTTTAAAGGATAAAATCTTCTACACAAACATGGCAAGATTGATCCTGGTTGCGCTGTTTGTTTTCATTAGCTTTCTGGTTTATACAGCCTACAAAAAACGTCTCAAAACCCACAATCTGTAAATCATGAACTCATCCGCATTAATTTTAATGGTTTGTACCATGGTTGTGGTTATAACCACGGCTTCTGCCCTGTTTTTTAAGGTTTTAAGAACTCCTCCACGACCTGAACCGGATTCTTATGATGAGAACGATGATGTTCCGAGGTAAAAACAAACGTTTATACACGTTTAATTAACGACTATTCCCGGCCAAAGCACCGTCATTTGCTGCTTTGGTGATGAAAGACCTGTTCAACATACCGGCAGCCGAGCGTCGTGGAATGGTTACGCTCATGGTTTTAATCCTTCTGGTTAATCTGGGGACTTATTTTTATCCTATGCTTTTTCCCGGGCCTGCTAAGCCTCCGGCTGAAGAACTTAAATTTATTGCTGCATTCGATTTTGCCGATTCTGTTGAAAGCAGGAATTATAAAACCCCAAAATTAAAACGCTGGAACATACCGGCAGAAGCCTTTGACCCGAATAATTTCCTTGCCGAGGACTGGGTAAAAATGGGATTTACCCAAAAGCAGGCACTGGCAATTATTCGAACTCAGAAAAAGAAACCGTTCAGAAATAAAACAGATGTTAAAAGTCTGTTTTGCATGCCTGCTGAGCTTTACCGCCAAATCGAAACACTCATATTAATTACAAATTTTCAGGAGTCAGTCTCAAAGCCTTCGGCTGAAACACGCGAAACTAAAAAACCACACATTCTGGAATTAAACTCTGCCGACTCCCTGCAAATACTTCAATTACCCGGAATCGGACCTTATTGGACAAAACGGATTCTTCGTGCCCGAAACCAGTGGGGAGGCTTTTGTTGCATCGAGCAGATCCTGACATTGAAGGGTTTCCCGGATAGTATCGCGCAAGCCTTCACGCGAAGCGTTCGCATTGATACCGCCCTGATTCAAAAATTCAATATAAATACAATTTCATGGGATGATTTTTCGAAACATCCCGCCGGATGGTATGGCGTTGCCAAATCAATCGTAAATTACCGCGATCAACACGGTGACTTTCATTCGGCCGGAGAATTCAGTAAAATCTATTCACTCAAGCCCGAACGAATTGAAATTCTCCGGCATTACGTGAAATTTGAATGAATATTACTGAAAAACTCAGGTCGGCAATTCGTGACGTACCTGATTTCCCAAAACCGGGAATTCTTTTTAAAGACATTACTCCGATTCTCGAAAATCCGCAGCTTTGCCGCGAAATCACCATCGCCCTGGCTGGTCCTTACAGCGCCGATGTGCCAGATGCAATCGTTGGCGTTGAAAGCCGCGGCTTTTTATTCGGTATGCTGCTGGCGCAACATTTTGGAATTCCGTTTATACCGGTTCGCAAAGCAGGCAAGCTTCCCTATCAGACCATCAGCTACAGCTACAATCTTGAATACGGTTCTGCAACGGTTGAAATGCACGTGGATTCTATTAAACCAAACTGGAAAGTTGTGGTGCACGACGATTTACTGGCAACGGGCGGAACTGCCGCCGCCGCCGCCGAACTGATTCTCCGGCAGGGCGCTGCTGTCTCAGGTTTTAGTTTTCTGGTCGAACTTGGCTTCCTCAATGGAAACGAAGCCCTCAGTAAGTACAATGCAAGGGTCGATAGTCTGATTTCTTTCTAAACATGATGTTCCGGCCAAAAGGATGCCTTCGCTTTTTGTTTTCGCTGATTACACTGGCGGCGGCGGCAGCTGTTTGTTCCCTTTATGCCCAAAACATTCCATTCGGATTGAGGAAGACAGGCAATATTCCTGTTATTCCATTTAACAGCAACGATACCCTGCAAAATGCCTGGTGCGGAGGTTTTAATGCGCCTCAGTTTTATGAAACTGATTTCAATCAGGATGGATTTAAGGATCTGATAGTTTTCGATAGAAGTGGAAATAAATTGCTCACTTTTGAATACAACTCATTCAATAGTAAGTACGCTTACAAACCCGAGTGGGAAGCCTTTTTTCCTGCATGTTTCAACTGGATAATTATTCAGGATTACAACGGCGACGGTGCGCCTGATTTATTTACTTCGGCCGGTAACGGCATAAAAGTTTTCCGAAACCTGGCCCAATCCGGGGAACTACCTCAGTTTGAATTGGTAACCGACCTGCTGCTTTCTGACTATGGAAACGGCCCGTTCAATCTGTACGTGAGTCCCGTGGATTTACCCGCGATTCATGATATGGACGGCGACGGTGATCTGGATGTGGTTACATTCTACATTCTCGGCACTTGTGTGGAATACCACAAGAACTTATCGGTTGAACTTTACGGAACTACCGACAGCCTTAAATTTGCTCTCGATAATTCTAACTGGGGTCATTTTACGGAAAGCTCTACCGACAACTCAGTCAATCTTAATGATTCATGCGGAAGGCTTGGCGAAGCCAGACACAGCGGCTCCTCGCTGCTCATGCACGATTTTGACCATGACAATGATCCCGATTTATTTCTTGGAGACGTTTCGTACCCCGAATTACTGGTGCTGGTCAATCAACCTGAAAACGGGCGCGATATTATTATTGAATATCCTTCCAATTACCCGGATTATTCAGCATTAAAAATCGACCTCTTTCCTGCGGGTTTCATTTTGCAACCAGACACGAATCAGGATCCGATGCTGGTTATTGCTCCAAATACCGATAATCAAAGTATCAACTACGGCCGTGTTGCCAAAGCCTTTCCAACCGGCAATCCGAACTTCGACTTTACCGGAACCGAAACGCCATTTCTTACGCACGAAGCTATTGATTTTGGCACTTCTGCCTATCCATGCCTGATTGATCTGGATACTGATGGTGACCTCGATTTGATTGCCGGAACTTACGGACGCTTTACCCCTTCGGGAATCCCGCTGGTTGATGGTGATTACACTGCATCCCTGAGTTACTTGCGAAACGACGGCACCAACCAATTGCCTGTTTTCAGGCAGGTGGATAACGATTTGGGCTCGCTCCTGGCAGGCAATTTTTTTCACCTGGCTCCTGCCGCCGGCAACCTAAATGGTGACGAATTCCCCGATTTGGTGGTTGGTACGTATAATTCAGGTCTGCTGTATTTGAGACAGGCACCAGCCACGGGGCTTTTTCAGTTGATGGACACACTCGAACTTGAAAATGTTCCAACATTCCCGGTCCCTGCTCTGCAGGATATGAACAACGATGGCAAACCTGACCTGGTTTTAGGCGGTCGCCCCGGGCGTTTTCAATATTATATCAATACCAGTTCTGGCGACAACGTTCAGTTCGAAGCCACCCCAATCATTTTCGAAGGACTCGAAACCATTCAGGAAGGCGTTAGTAACTACGGTTACAGTTCGCCTACATTTATCAATTATAATGATACTTTACGAATGTTTTCCGGCTCAGAATCGGGAAGACTATTCTGCTGGAATGTCTTTCCGTCGTCTCTTTCTGTCGAAACTCAGCTGGTCGATTCAAACTACACTTTCGTTAACGACGGTTCCCGGACAGCTGTAGCCCTCGGCAATCTTGGTACTGGTCAGTTTCCCATGCTCATTCAGGGAAATAAACGAGGTGGTCTCAACCTGTATCAGGGTGAAGAAGCTCTTTCGATACCGAAATCGGTTCAAAAACAAACTTTCAGGTTGTTTCCCAACCCGGCAAATGAATTTTGCATACTGGAGTTTTCGGCCGAAGGCCTGACAAAACATGTTACATTAATTGACCTTGCAGGCAGACAAATCTTGCAATTGGAAACAAATTCAGAAACAGCAACCTTGCCGGTTGGAACACTCAAACAAGGCTTATATCTGATTAACTGTCGTTTCTCCAACGGTGAAACGCAAACACTTAAACTAATAAGGAAGTAATTACTTCATGTTGGTGAAGACTTGCTGAACATCATCATCGTCTTCAATTTTTTCGACCAGCGAATTGATTTCTTCTTCCTGCTCAGGAGTAAGCTCCACAGTTGTACTTGGTAATCGCACCAGCTCAGAGCTCACAATGGGCAATTTTCTTTTTTCCAGCTCATGCTGCATTCCTCCAAAATCGGTAAATGGAGTGTAAATATAAATCCGGCCTTCTTCCTCAAAAATCTCTTCCAAACCGAAATCAATCAGTTCCAGTTCAAGCTCTTCCAGATCCAGGCCTGAGGACTCAAGTGTAAATACAGCTTTACGGTCGAATAGAAAATCCAGTGAGCCGGTTTTACCTAAGGCGCCACCCGAGCGGTTAAAGTACATCCGCACGTTCGCAACCGTACGGGTAGGATTATCTGTTGCAGTCTCAATCAAAACAGCAACTCCATGTGGACCGTAACCTTCATAAACCAGTTCTTCAAGCGCTTTTTCATCTTTGGAAGACGCACGCTTAATCGCCGACTCAATATTGTCCTTCGGCATATTGATGGCCTTGCAGTTTTGAATCACAACCCGAAGCATCGGGTTTGTTTCAGGATCAGGACCGCCACTTTTTACGGCTTGTGAAAGCTGCTTTCCCATTTTGACGAAGTCTTTCGCCATTTTGCTCCAGCGCTTTTCTTTTCTGGCACGTCTGAATTCAAATGCTCTTCCCATAATTGCTTGTTTAAAAAGTTATCCCGCTACGCGGGATAACAAACGGATTCAATCCTTTTTCGTCGGGATGGCGGGATTTGAACCCGCGACCCCTCGCCCCCCAGACGAGTACTCTACCAGGCTGAGCCACATCCCGAAAAAAGCGGAGGCAAAACTAATTTATTTTTTGAATCATCCCCATGATTGTACATGTTTTAGCAACAGTAAAAATGTCATTTCAAACTACCAAAATCAGACATAAAACCTGAATTAAAGCTGAGGATTTAGTAACTTGCATTTAGTTTTACAGAGTATGAAATCAATTCATTCCTGGCTTGAAGAATACGGCGAAAGTCACAGGAACTCAACCAATAAGTTAATTCACTGGATTTGTGTTCCTTCAATCG
>JAGQVC010000327.1 GCA_020438185.1 Bacteroidota bacterium | reverse complement strand
AACTTGTTGTTAGTAGACTGATTGTTTTTCTCAAAATAAAGTGCGTCGGTTTCAATGTTTGCATTTTGAGCTGGCAAGCTGAATGAAAATCTTGAAGAATCTGCTTCAAACAAATTGAGAGTTTGTTTTTCCCAGGTCTGGAACTTCTTGAGTTCTATTTGTTTTGGGACACCACCTTTTGAAGAAATGGTGATTTTGACAGATTCATTTTCAAGTACGAAGTCTTCTGAATTTCCAAGACCTGCGCTTGCGAATGCGCCAAGTCTTGAATAAAAAGATTCGGCCGAGATGCCTGAATCAGGACTATTGGGGAGTATAGCTGCAGCGGCTGTGTTTTCAGATTTTTTAACAGCTTCAATACTGTCTTTAATAGCCTGCTCCTTTTTCTCCTTTTCAAGTGCCTCCCTGTCGGGCTGATTCATCACTGTGAAAGCCACCATAATAGCTCCTATCAACAAAAGTCCGATGACCGAATTTCTATCCATACCTTGAAATTTGCGGCGCAAAGATAGGCTTAATAATTTGTTTTATGTCCTCAGCACTGAAGTGGTGCTACTAAAGCAATCGGTAGTTCAACTATTATGTAAGACTTTTCGCGAATACGTCAATAATTTAATGTAGGTGAAAATGAGAACTATCTAAAAATAAGGGATTCAGGCCTCATCTTTTTTGCAGAAAGATTTTTTTGTGAGCAAGAAAACGATATTTTTGCTCGAACTACATTTACTAGTCAACAGCCAATTCAATACTTCAAACAAACATTATGAAACAGTGCTTACGAGTTCAGCTTCTTACAGCAATATGCCTGATGCTGATTCCTCTTGCGGCCATTTCCCAGAATCAGGGTGGCAAGAGTGAGAACCCTGCTCCATTTCCGAAGATGCAATCAACAGGAAATATTGAAGCAGACCGAATTAATTACGAGAAAGCCGTGAAGGAATGGAATGAAGCAGAGCGCATGCGTGTTCAAAAGCTTCAGCAGGATGCCTCTAAAAGCAACATTTCTTCTAAACGAATTGAGAAGGAAAAATCAAAGCCTGTTCATCAAGCTTCTGCAAACGAGAAGGTCGCTGCCGGTAAGGCAAGAGAAATAACAATTCTCGATTTGCCGGGTTATCCCAAGTACATTGTTACAGGTGATCCTGTTCAGGATGAAAAGAATTATCAGATTGCTAAAAGCAAATGGATGAGTGAGAATCAGGAAACATATGAAAAGTATGTTAAGGAGCATTCTGCCAAATCATCCCAGTCGGGCAATTTGAAAAACCGGAAAAAGGTTGAGCGTTCAAATTGATGTTCGCCCCTATACATATATATATGTCTCAAGTAGAAAACGTCAACATGAAAAAACTATACAACAACCTAATCGCTTTGCTTGTTTTGCTCGTGAGTTCATTCACGGTTCAGGCACAATGTCCGTATGACAATACGTTGTACGTGTCGCTAAGTGCACCAACAACAGTTGGTGCCAGTATTGGTACTGAAGATTGTATTTTTCCCGGTGAGTATTATCGGGTAACCGGTATGCAAGCCGGCAGTACTTACAGAATTTCAACCTGCAACACAACCGATGTTGCTGATACTCGTGTAACGGTTTATGCTGCAGGAGGGGCAGGTGGAGCTCTTACTTTTAATGATGATTTCTGCGGACTTCTGTCTAGGGTGGATTTTACTCCGTCTTCAACAGGTTCGTACGACATTCTGGTTGATATGACAGGCCCTGGCGGGACATGCGCTTCTGATGAGAATTGTGTGGAAATGACAATTACGCTGATCGGCACATCCGGTTCGTCTGCTTATTGTATCCCTACGTATTCAATTGGAACCGCAAATGGAGATTATATTAACGGAGTTGCTATAGGTAGCATCAACAATCAAAATACCGGTTCTGAAAATGGACCTGCGTATAATGATTATACTAATTTGAGTACAACTTTAGATGCTAATACACAGTATACTTTAGCAGTTAAGAATAACCCTGATTTTTCCGAAATTGTAGCAGCATGGATTGATTACAATCAGGATTTCGAATTTTCTGAAGACGAATTACTCGGTCAGGCTAATGTTGGCGCTAACCAAACAGCTAATCTGACTTTTACCACACCAGCTTCTCCTTTGCCGGGTAATACCAGAATGCGTGTGAGAATGGTGTTCTCTGTTCCTCAATCAGGAGCGACAGTTAACCCTTGCGCGAATTCATCATTAGGTGAAACTGAAGATTATACTGTTAATTTCTCAAGCAATAACCCTCCTATTGGTCCGGGAGCTCTCAGCTTCAGCACAAATTGCGGTGCAGGAATAGCTATTCAGGATAATGCTTGTCCTAATAACACTCTTGCCACAGTTGAGGTTGGAGGTTTAACAGCTTTGGGAATTGGTCATATTCTAAGTTCTGTTGAGGTGATTATTCCTCACACTATGGCTGCTGATCTGGATCTTTACCTTGAAGCTCCGGATGGATCTGTTGTTGAGCTTTCTACTGA
>JAGQVC010000326.1 GCA_020438185.1 Bacteroidota bacterium | reverse complement strand
TGGCTTTACCTGAATGGTTCACTGCGGAATCTGCTTTTTCATCCCTGGACAATTTTTACGCATATGTTCGTGCACGGGGGAGTTATGCACTTATTATTCAATATGTTATCGCTGTTCTTCATCTATCAGCTTTTTAAGCGGTATTTCAGCGACAGGCAGTTCGTCAATGTCTATTTCGCCGGGGGGCTTGCCGGGGGGCTTACATTTATTTTAAGTGTTAATCTTTTTCCCCTGTTCGGGGGAATGGCTGCCGGGCATTTTGCACTTGGCGCGTCTGCCGCGGTAATGGCTGTTTTGGTTTCGGTTTGCACATACCGCCCTTCAGATCATGTTTTTCTTTTTGGTGTTTTTAGAATGCAGCTTCGCTGGATAGCCATAATTTTTGTCCTGCTCGATCTTATTAATATTTCCGGTGGCAATGAAGGCGGGCATCTGGCACATCTCGGCGGGGCATTGTTCGGCTTTTTATGGGGAATTAATCTTGGAAAAGGCAGAGACATTTCAGCTTTCTTCCAGCCTGTTCAGGATTTCTTCAAATTTGAACAAAAATCAAGATCCCGACTTAAAGTTGCTCACAAAGCACCCGTATCAAATGAAAACTGGAATTCATCTCGAAAGGCTAAAGAAGAAAAAGTGAATGAAATTCTGGATAAAATCTCCCGTTCCGGATACGACAGCCTGAGTAAATCTGAAAAAGCATTACTTTTCGAGCTCAGCAAGGATAAAGACACGTGAGTATATACAGCAAAAAACAGCGCTGGAAAATCTGGCTTGCCGGTCTGGCAGTAATTATTGTTGGAGTTTCTCTCTGGTACACCAATATTCTGGTTAAGAAGGTTTCTACCGAAGAACGTAAAAAGGTGGAGCTTTGGGCCGACGCCGTTCGAAACAGAGCCGAACTGGTAAATTACACCGAGTCGTTGTTTGAAAAGCTCCAGAAAGAAGAACGCAAAAGAGTAGAAATCTGGGCCGAAGCCAGCCGAAACCTCATTACTACCGATGATGAGGATGCACGTTCATTTTACCTGAAGCTCGTAACCGAAAACAACACTATTCCAGCGATAATTGTAGATTCTGAAAACAGAATTAATTCAGTGGCTAATTACGACACCACAGAAATTTCGGCCAATGGTGAATTTAAGGGTAAAATCAGGCAGGAATTCTCAAGCTATAAACCTCTTGTTATTGATGACGGATTTTCAAATATTTATTATATCTATTATAAAGATTCCAAAATATTCACAACATTAAAAGAGGTATTAAATGACATTATTAAATCATTTATTTCTGAAGTAGTAGTGAATTCTGCAAGCGTACCTGTTGTGGTTACCGATTCCATGAGAACAACAATTATTGCTTCTGGTAATTTAGAAAACGAATACCAGGCAGATACAAGCAGAATGCTTGCACTGACCGCAGCGATGGAGGTTGAAAATACACCTCTCGAAATCGTTCTTCCCGATTATGGAAAATGCAGCATTTATTATCGGAACTCATTTTTGCTCACTCAGCTAAAATATTACCCGGTAGTGCAATTTATTGTTATTGCACTCTTTATGATAATTGCCTATTTTCTGTTTAATTTTTCGCGGCGAGCAGAACAAAATCAGGTTTGGGTTGGTATGTCTAAAGAAACAGCGCACCAACTTGGCACTCCTCTCTCGAGCCTTATTGCCTGGGTAGAAATACTCCGCATGAAAGGTATTGATGAAGATACCTTGTCGGAAATCGGAAAAGATTTACAAAGGCTTGAAACCATTACAGAACGCTTTTCTAAAGTGGGCTCTGTACCGGAATTACTCAAACACGACCTGCCTTCAATTTTGCGCGATAGCATAGGCTATATGCAGCCACGCGTTTCAAAGAAAATTAAAATCACGCTCGAACGGAACGATCAATATGATTTACCACTCGATGTTCGTGTAAGCGTTCCGCTGTTTGACTGGGTTATTGAAAATTTATTCCGAAATGCTATCGACGCAATGGAAGGTGGCGGCAGCATCGAAGTACACTACGGCATACGGAATAAATATGCTTATGTGGATGTGACCGACAGCGGTAAAGGAATCGCAAAGTCGAAAATTAACACTGTCTTCGAACCTGGTTATACGAGTAAAAAACGCGGCTGGGGACTAGGTCTTTCGCTGGCAAAGCGAATAATCAACGACTATCACAAAGGGAAAATCTTTGTCAGAAAATCCGAGCTCGGAAAAGGCACCACGTTCAGAATTTTATTACCGCTCGATTAGTCGTGATTTATTTTCATATTCCTTTCTGCCGGCATGCCTGTGTGTATTGCGACTTTCATTTCAATACTTCTTTGCGCTTTTTACCTGATTTATACCAGGCGTTGCATCAGGAAATTGATTACCGAAAAGCTGAAATTCCTCAAATATGCGAAAGCATCTATTTCGGAGGCGGCACGCCGAGTGTTCTCACCTCTCAGCAAATTGCTGATTTAATTATTCATGTAAAACAAATCAGCAAAATTAGTTCTGAAGCC
>JAGQVC010000325.1 GCA_020438185.1 Bacteroidota bacterium | reverse complement strand
GAACCGTAAAGCCATATTTTTTTTTATTTTTCAAGGCATTCAGCCACAGGCACAAGAGCTGATTTCAATTGAGGGAAAGACAGATGCGACGGTGCTGAAAGCCCTGAAATATGTTGATAACTCCTTAAACGATTCAGCATCAGTGTTTTTACCAGACTTATCACTGCAAGAAGGCCTTGACATCCTTGCGAAGCAAGCAAAACAGCTGGAAGCTGCAGGGGGATTGGTAAAAAATAGCGAAGGAAAATACCTGTTTATTTTTCGATTGGGAATGTGGGATTTACCCAAGGGTAAGGCGGAGAAAGGTGAAAAACCCGACCTGACTGCGAGCCGCGAAATAATTGAAGAAACCGGAGTTCAGGTGGGTATGCCGGATTCTTTCCTGTGCAATACCTATCATATGTATCCGCTTCGCGGGAAAATGATTTTGAAAAAAACTTATTGGTTTTCCTTTAGCACAAGCGACTGCACCCAACCTGTGCCTCAGACCGAGGAAGATATCAGTAAGGCTGTGTGGCTTGATTGGGCCGAAGCATCCAAAGCCGCAGAGATTTCTTACCCTTCCATTCAGGATGTCTGGGCGGCATCGGGACAATTACCTGTTACTTAAAATCATTGATGCAATAGCAGCTTCCACTCCGGTATCAGGGCCCTCGACCGGAAACTGCCAAACTTTTAAACCTGAATCGAGCAATACAAAATGAGGCTCATCCATATTACGCATTATTGCTTCCAACCCACAAAAACTTTCGCAACTACCAAAATGAAGCTTCGGAAATTGAGCGGCAAATGCTGCTATACCGGCGTCATCTGCTTCAAGCAACAAAGCAACAAACTCGATTGAATCGGCGAACTTTTCGCGAATCTGAGCCGCTTGTCTTAAAATCATACCTGTTTGGGTGCTTGCATCCGGCAAAATCATCACATAAACAGGCTTTTCAGAAAAATCCGAAAGCTTTTTGTCATTCTTATTCAAAGCAGACTTAAAAGAAATATCCGGAAAGCTATTACCGCGATTCCTCGGTTCATAAAACCGGATCATGAAATTAACCTCTTCAACAAACTGGTGGTCGGATGACTCGTTTTTTGCATCCTCAAGCAGGGGAATAATTTTCTTTATTCCGAAATCTGCATTCTGAATAAGTTCATTAGCACAATAAAGAGCGACCCAGTTACATAGATTGAATTCGGCTATTGACGAGTCGTTCATGAAATATTGCCTGAGACCTTGCCAGCTGGCCTCCGAAATTGTTTTGGAAAACACCGGGTTCTTTAGTTGCCTGAGTGACTCGCCTTTGAAATAATTGGAAAAACTATATTTCCAGGCAGGATTTTCGGGCATAACTGCGTGATCTCTAAAATAAAATGCACGCAATGATAATTCGGATTTACGCTTAGCCAATAGAGCCAAATCTGCTGATGCATACCATTTATAAGCTTCGAGCACGGGATTGGTTTCCGTTTCGGAAACATGCTTTAGTGAATCGGCTTTCGCCTGAAGTTTAATCGCTGCGCCTCCTCTTCCACCCGATAGGGTGAATTTATATAAAGAAGTATTCACAAATTCATTCAGGCTATCAATTTCTGAATTTAAAACATCTTTATTTAAAATATTCCATCCGTCAGACGATAGAGATATTACCATTAATGTATCATTCAGAATGAATTCGCGGTAAAGATCTCCCGAAGCAACAGTAATCTTATCCGATACTTTGGCGTTTAATTCAATTATATTATCGCCTTTTTTCAATGACTTTAAATAATATACATCGCCCCTTTCAACAACGGTTCCGTGTTCAACCATAACCTTTACAGGTCCTGATAAAAAGTCATTAACTACAATATTAAGTGTTGTATTTCCGGCAAATGCATATACAGGAAACAAGAAAAAGAAAAAAAAACGCTTAGTCAAAGCGGACGGCTTTGGGAACAAACTGTGATGCATCGCCTCCATTTCTGATAATATCACGTATGATTGTTGAACTTATTGCGGAATGTTCAGGCAAAGCGAGAATAAAAACCGTTTCAACTTCCGGCAAAAGGGCTTTGTTAACCTGTCCAATTCCTCTTTCAAATCCAAAATCTGAAGAAGTTCTTAATCCACGTAAAATAAAACGTGCACCTTTCCTTTTGCAATAATCAACTGTTAGTCCTTCATAGGAATCAACCTCCACTTGCGGGAATTCGCGAAAAACTTCACGAATCCAATCAACACGCTTTTTGATATCAAATAAATTAGCCTTGGTTGAATTCTTGCCAACGGCAATAATAACCTTGTCGAATAAGCCCAATGACCTGCTAACAATACTTTCATGTCCAATAGTAAATGGGTCGAAACTGCCTGGAAATACTGCGATGCGTTGATTCATTCTTCCATATTTTTTGTAAAGTAAGTAAAATGGACCTTCCCATATTTTCGTGTCTCAATAAAATAGGGATTTTCTTCAACATTAATACTTCCGTCATGTTCCACAATAAAAATTGAAGTTTCACCCATCAAAGTAC
>JAGQVC010000324.1 GCA_020438185.1 Bacteroidota bacterium | reverse complement strand
AGCGATCGATAATCAAAGTCATCGTTTAATCTTATATTCTCAAGACGGGAAAGTTTATCAGCATTATCCTTTTCCTTCTGAATATATCCATCGTATTTCAATTGAATTTCAACTGCCGAAATTATCTCATCAGCCAGATCATTCCTATCGACATAATCTGCAATTTTTGAAACTTTATGTGCCAAATCAGAAAGTAAAACCTGAGGTCTTGCAATGACATGCGATATTTTTCCCTTATGAGGAATGCCTGGTGTTTCTAACTCTTCCAGATAAGAATTAATTTCATCAGGCTCCAGACTCAATTTGCTAATAAACGAAAGAAACAAATTGGTGTTTTTTATTTTCGTGTCAGTTATCCGCATACGCTCTTCGGAAGCAAGCCCCATCTCAAATGACCTGGGTGTTAACCTTACATCCGCATTATCCTGACGAAGCAGTAGTCGATATTCTGCTCTTGACGTAAACATTCTGTAAGGCTCCTCTGTCCCCTTTGTAACCAGGTCATCTATCAAAACTCCAATATATGCTTCAGATCTGTTGAGAATAAATGGTTCTCTGTCATGAATTTTTAAATGAGCATTAATTCCAGCCATTAAACCCTGTCCGGCAGCTTCCTCATAGCCGGTAGTTCCATTTATTTGCCCGGCAAAATAAAGGTTGTCAATTCCTTTGGTTTCCAGAGTTAGCTTAATCTGCTGAGGTGGAAAATAATCATATTCTATGGCATAACCTGGACGAAACACTTTTACGTTTTCAAAACCTGGAATTAATTTCAGGGCTTTGAATTGAACTTCTTCAGGCAATGAGGTGGAAAACCCATTGACATAAATTTCAACAGTATTCCAACCTTCGGGTTCAACAAATAACTGATGTCGGTTACGCTCTGAGAAGCGCTCTATTTTATCTTCTATAGATGGACAATATCTTGGTCCTAGTCCCTGAATTCTTCCGGAAAACATGGGTGACCTGTCAAAACCTTCCCGCAAAATAGCATGCACCTCTTCACTGGTATATGTCATCCAGCAAGGGAGCTGCTTAGTTAAAACAGGAGTGTCCAAAAATGAAAAACGCCCGGGAACTTCATCGCCTGGCTGAATCTCCATTTTAGAATAGTCAAGTGAACGACCATCAACTCTGGGTGGAGTTCCGGTTTTCATTCGCCCGCTTTCAAATCCAAGCGCGATTAATTGCTCGGTGATACCTGTTGCCGCTCTTTCTCCAGCTCTGCCTCCACCGAATTGTTTTTCACCAATATGGATAAGCCCATTTAAGAAAGTGCCATTAGTCAGAATAACCGCCTTAGATTTAAATGATATTCCAATGGAAGTTTTAACTCCACAAACCCGATTGTTCTCAACAATAAGAGAAACAACCATGTCTTGAAAAAAATCGACATTGGGAGTACCTTCCAGCTTAACTCTCCACATTTCTGCAAACCGCATTCGATCATTTTGCGATCTGGGACTCCACATTGCAGGTCCTTTACTGCGATTTAGCATTTTAAATTGAACGGCAGAATGGTCCGAAACAATACCGCTATAACCACCAAGAGCATCAATTTCTCTTACTATCTGACCTTTTGCAATTCCGCCCATGGCGGGATTACAGGACATCTGTCCAATTGTGGCCATATTCATTGTAACCAATAGTACTTTGCTGCCAAGATTAGCGGCAGCGGCGGCGGCTTCATTTCCTGCATGTCCCGCACCAACAACAATTACATCATATTCTCTTTCCATAAAACAAATGTTCCACGTGGAACATATTCAAAACCGGGTGCAAAGATACGAAATGTAATACAATATAAATATCAGACTGTCAGCCCTTTAAGTGCCGACAGTGCCTTATTTTCCTCTTTCCGCATAGTACTGATCTCCTTTTCACTTTTATCTCTGAAGCCGACTAAATGAAGTATGCCGTGTACGATTACTCTGTTTAGTTCTTCTTCTGTTGAAACACCATATTGCTCGGCATTTTCTCTCACCCTCTCGATTGAGATAATTAAATCTCCATTTATAACGTCTTTCTCAGATTCATCAAAAGTGATGATATCAGTGTAATAATCATGTTGTAGAAACTTCTTATTGACATCCAACAAGTATTCATCAGTACAGGAAATTATCTGGATGTTTCCTGTTTTTAAATTAAAAGAAGCGATGACTTCTTTTAGCCATCGCTTCCTTAAAATTTTGTTCTTCCAATTGTGCCTTAAATCGGCATGCATAAAACTGATCAACTTTACTGATTTACAAGTCTGAAATACAGTTCCACTTTACGGCCGTCATTAAAAAACTTGATGTCATCAGTCAGTTGCCTCATCAGGAAAACTCCTCTGCCGTGCGGTACTTCCATGTTCAAAGGATCAGTAGGGTCAGGAAGCGTTTCCGGATTATATCCGCTTCCTTCATCTTCTACAGTAAAACAAAGGTTGTTGTCCTTGTTTTCATAGAAAAATCTAACTGATTTTTCAGGATTCAAACGGTTGCCGTGAAAAATTGCATTGCTCACAGC
>JAGQVC010000323.1 GCA_020438185.1 Bacteroidota bacterium | reverse complement strand
ATGAATCATTTCTACGCTTCGACTTCGTCTCAGCTAGAACTGATTCACTTTCTTTCTCGCCACACTCAACCCATCGCGAACGGGCAGTAACACCACCTCCACCTGCGGATCGGCGGCAACGTAATTATTATACTCAATCAAGGCCTTCGTATCGATGTCACCGGCTTTGGGTTCATGCAGAATTTTTCCACTCCACAACACATTATCGGCTATAATTAATCCACCCGGGCGAACACGATTAAGGACCATTTTATAGTAATTCAGGTAATTATGCTTATCGGCATCAATAAAAACCAGATCAATTGGGCCTTCCAGTGCGGGTAAAATATCCAGTGCGTTACCGGTGTGAATTTTTATTCGATCCTGCTCGCCGGCTTCTGTAAAATAGCGCTTCAGCATGGGAACCCGTTCATCGTTGTTGTCAATGGTGTGCAAAATGCCATCGGTCTGCAGACCCTCGGCGAGACACAAGGCTGAATATCCGGTGTAAGTGCCTATTTCGATAATAGTTTTTGGCTGCAATAATTTACTGAACATGCTTAAGATTCGCCCTTGCAGATGCCCCGAAAGCATGCGCGGCTGCATGACTTTTAAATGAGTTTCACGGTTTAATCTGGCCAATACAGGCGGCTCAGATTCGCTGTGTTGTTCGGCGTATTGCAAAAGTGCTTCGTCAATAAATTCCATTTTAATTGTTCTTTATTTTCTGTATTTCCTGCTTTGCAGCAGGAATTGAATGTGCGATAATGCTGTTTTGATCAATTTCATTTTCGAATTTCCCTTCCTGCGTTCAGAATACACACGGGTGGGGACTTCGAAGATTTGTTGTTGCAATAAATGACTTTTATAAAGTAACTCGACCTGACAAATAAAGCCCGGTGAGTCGATGAGTGGCTGGTAAACCTTGTGCAAGCGTTCCAATGCGCTGAATGTCCACAAACGGTAAAAGGAAGTTAGCGTCCGGTATGGCATCCCGAGCCAGAAACGGCTCAATGCATTGGCGGCATGACTAATCAACAACCTCAAGGCTGAAGTGCGGCTAAAGCCGCCACCCTGCAAGTAAACAGAAGCCAGTACGAGGTCTGCGTTTTTTTCGTGCTTCACATGGAGCATTTCAGCGAGGCTCTCCAAATCTGCGGTACCATCTCCTTCCAGGGTTAGCAGCAAATCATCCTTTTTGGCATACTCCAAAAAATAATGCATTCCGGCTTCAAAGGCTTTTCCGGGGCCACGATTGTTATGCAGTTCAATTATAACATCTTCATCATGCAAATTCTGCCTGGCAGTTTGCACTGTAGCATCTTTGGAGCCGTCGTCAACAACAATCCATGCGAATGGAAGCCCCTTGGTATGCTGCAAACTAACTGATTTAATAAGCGCGCTTACATTCTCGGATTCGTTAAAAACGGGTGCCAGCAACCAAATCATCGGCGCATCATCCACTGGTGAGTCAATTCAAGACCATCCTGCAAGGGAGTTAAAGCCTGCCAGCCAAGTTTGCGTTTTGCCTTTGATGCGTCACCTGTACGTCGCCTGACATCTTCATAGGCACCGAAACTTTCGTAGGGCACAAATTCCGGTTTAAAGCCGCATTCCGGTTTCACAATTCCATAAATCTTTTCGGCAAGTGCCAATACACTTATTTCCTCATCAGGCGAAGGACAAAAATTCCAGATTTCATTTATATCTCCTTCGTGTTCAATTAATTGGATAATCCCCCGAATGAGGTCGTCAATAAAGACATATACGCGACTTTGTTTGCCGTCGCCATGAATTTCAGGTGCTTTACCGGCGAGTGCAGATTCAAAAAAGACCTGCTGCGGACCGGAGCGCCAACCCGGGTTCATGCCCGGACCGTAACATCCGAAAAAGCGCATGATTTGAAATTCAAGTCCTTTGGATCGGGCTGCTGCAGCCAGCTTGAGCTCGGTCATGTATTTTGAACCGGCATAAACCCATCGTTTATTCAAACTGGACCCAAATACGCAATCGCTTGATTCATGAAAAGGTACATTGGGGTTTTTACCATAAACATCGCTGGTTGATGCAAAGTACAAGCGAGCCTTTTTTTCGAGCGCAAAACGAATTACAGCATCCGAAACGCGAAGGTTGTTTTCGGCTGTTTCAAGTCCTGTGCTGTACCGGGGAATTTTCTCAGAGGCCAGATGAATCACCAGATCAACCGGAGCAAGAATTAAATCTTCAATTTTACCCGCATCGGCTTCAATAAAATTGAATCGTTGCTGTTCCGAAAACGAAGCCATTTTGCGGGCGCTTCCATGACTCAGGTTATCGATGCCTGTAACGCGGTAACCTTTGGCCAGCAAAGCCATAGTAAGGTGCGAGCCAATAAAACCGGCCGAACCCGTTATCACCGCATGTTTATTGTTCTGCGACATCGTTTTGGGGGTGAAAATACGTATAAACTTTTTCAGCTTTCGATTTTCCGAGCGAAGCAGTCAGTTCTTCAAGGCCAAGTGCTGCAATATTAGAAACAGAGCGGAATTCGGTCAATAGTTTTTCGGCCGTAC
>JAGQVC010000322.1 GCA_020438185.1 Bacteroidota bacterium | reverse complement strand
AACGGTCCGATTAAAGCTGACGGAAGTGGCGGAGCAACGCCTTTCCCGATGAATTTCGGAGGACCGACGGCTCAGGCCTGATAATTTACAGAGCGGAACATTTTTGTTCCGCTTTTTTTTTGTGAAGTATTGTTTAACACTGCGAAACAGGGGAAATCTAATCGGAATATTTTTTTATTTTTGACGCCAATCAGCAAACAGGCTAATAAATGAGAGTGCTAATCACCGGGGGGGCCGGGTTTGTAGGGTCAAATCTTGGAATTAAAATCAGGCAGCATTTTGCCGGTTCGGAGGTAATCGCCTTTGATAACCTTAAACGACGTGGTTCGGAGTTAAACCTAAGCAGACTAAAACAGCACGGGATTCAATTTTTTCATGGTGATGTTCGGATGAAATCCGACTTCGAAGAATTGCCGGAAGTGGATTTTGTGATTGATGCATCTGCTGAGCCTTCTGTGCTTTCAGGACTTAATTCTTCACCCGATTATCTGATAGATACTAACTTTCAGGGCACGATCAATTGTCTTAATTATGCGGTTAAATCATCTGCCAGGATGATTTTTATTTCAACCAGCCGGGTTTATCCAATTGCGAGACTGAATGAAATTCAATTTACCGAAGCTGAAACCAGGTTTGAAATCAGTTCTCATCCCGGCGTAGCCGGATGCACAACCGAAGGGATAACAGAGGCGTTTCCCGTGCAGGGCCCTCGTTCGCTTTATGGCGCTACAAAACTTGCATCGGAGCTCATGATAGAAGAGTATCGTGAATTCCTCAATGTGCCTTCGATTATTAACCGATGCGGTGTGATTACTGGGCCTTATCAAATGGGTAAGGTAGATCAGGGTGTAGTGGTACTTTGGCTTGCCAAACACTATTACAATAAATCGCTTGCCTATTTTGGATTTAACGGTACCGGCAAGCAGGTCCGTGATATACTTCATATTGATGATTTGTTTTCGCTGGTAGCTGATCAGCTGAAGCATTTCGATAAATACGAAGGTCATACCCTGAATGCCGGTGGTGGACGTAATTGCAGCGTTTCGCTTAAAGAATTAACCGGAATTTGCCGTGATTTAACCGGAAATACAATACCTATTCAGGAGGTTAAGGAAGAACGTGTTGCCGATGTAAGGATTTACCTCACCGACAATTCGTTTGCCACTTCACTGAACAACTGGAGCCCTAAACATACACCTGAATCTGTGATGGAAGATATTTACAGATGGCTCCACGATAACAACAAACAACTTGAACCTATCTTAAGCTAAGAAAATATGAACGTACTGATTGTAACCGGATCCGGTGGATTGATTGGAAGCGAATCCGTTGCATTTATGCATGATAAATTCGACCTCATTGTGGGGATCGATAACGATATGAGAAGTTACTTCTTTGGTACTAATGCTTCCACTTCGTGGAATGTATCAAGACTACAGGAAAGATTCTCAAATTATGTTCATCGCAGCTGTGATATCAGAGAACAAAATGATGTATTTGATATTTTCAGAGAATATGGTGCAGATGTAAAAATGGTTATTCATACTGCTGCTCAGCCAAGCCACGACTGGGCTGCTCGAGAGCCGTTTACCGATTTTACCGTTAATGCTAACGGCACTTTGATTTTACTTGAGGCTACACGCCAGTTTTGTCAGGATGCCGTTTTTATTTTCACTTCTACAAACAAAGTATACGGCGACAATCCAAACTTCCTTCCTTTGGTTGAGAAGGAATTGCGCTGGGAAATCGATGAAAGTCACCCTTATTTCAAGGATGGTATCGATGAGTACATGTCGCTTGACCACACAACGCATTCATTGTTCGGCGCCTCCAAAGTGGCAGCTGATGTGCTGGTTCAGGAGTATGGAAGGTATTTCGGAATGAAGACGGGTACTTTCAGAGGCGGTTGTCTTACCGGGCCTAACCATTCGGGAGCTCAGCTTCACGGATTCCTTTCTTACCTGATGAAATGCACGATTACCGGTGACCATTATACTATTTTTGGTTACAAGGGTAAGCAAGTGCGTGACAACATTCACAGCTATGACCTTGTGAATATGTTCTGGCATTTTTATCAGAACCCGCGCTCGGGTGAGGTTTACAATGCAGGAGGTAGTCGTTTTTCAAACTGTTCAATGCTTGAAGCAATTGAAATTTGCGAAAGAATTGCCGGCAAAAAATTAAATTACAGCCTTTCAGATCAAAACCGGATTGGTGACCACATCTGGTACATCAGCGATGTAAACCGGTTCAGACAACATTACCCGAACTGGGAATACAAATATGATTTGGATGCTACTTTAGGAGAAATACACGATAGTATCGCACTCCGCGAAAAAGTGTAATCCGGAACCTGAATGAAACTCAGCGTAGTAATACCTGCTTACAACGAGGCGGAAAGTATTCCCGAAACGCTTCAGACATTGTACGATGAGCTGAAGCTCCAGTCGATTGACCATGAAATTGTTGTAGTTAACGATAATGCCAAAGACAATACTCTGCAGGTTCTGGAAGGTTTGCGTGAGCAAATCCCATC
>JAGQVC010000321.1 GCA_020438185.1 Bacteroidota bacterium | reverse complement strand
GCCAGATTTATTTGCGTTGCAAGAATATTGAAGGTATTTACAGCGAAATTATAAAGGCAGGTATCTCCATTCATCCTGCAGGCAGCCTGCAAATCAAACCCTGGGGCATGAAGGAATTCGCTTTGCTTGATCCCGACAAAAACCTGCTCACTTTTGGAGAAGAAATTCCCGGAAATTCCTAGAATTAATAATTACACACCTTCCGTATAATCTTTGGAATAAAATCCTTATTTGCAGGAACAAGCCATTTACAAGGAATACTTCAAATCATAAATACAGTCAATAGGAATTGTTACTTCACCGCTCAGACATATATGCTTTTTGCCAATATATAAGATTTGAGTATCAATAAAACAGTAGCCGTCCATGCTGTTTAATATGATTAAACTTTTCCTGCCATGTTTAACCCCGCGTGTTTTAACTTTATTCAACTTTGACATTACCTTAATTTGGCCTGCCCGTTTTTTGTTTTCAAATGGGCGCAGCGCCATTAAAGGCAACTGCACCTCCATTACCTGATGAAGCGCTTTCATATTCAAAAACTTATATTAAACGAATTTGTGCACCGCCCAGATGAAACTGATCTGTGTAAACATCGGCCTGGTAAAGGCCCGGTCGAAGAGAGGAATTTACATCCATAATAATCTCTTGTCGTCCTTTCGAAATTGATTTAATTTTGGCTTTTGCAACTACGGGGATTTCAATAATTGAATCGGCTTTCTTAACAGTAACCCGCTCCAGCGTTTTGAGATAATTCTCAGAAATACCGGGGCCACTCAATTGCAGATAAACAGGTACATCCTTATACCGGTTGCTCAATTCTTCGTTCCAGTGAAAGCTTACAAGTAACTTTGTGGCTTTTTTCGCTTTTATTGTATGTTTTGAAGCCTTTTTACCTTTCAAAACCTCTATTCTGAAATAATCGGCTGTTACAGACTTCATTTTTTCCAGTCTGCTCTCAAGTACCTTATTTTCACTTTTTAACGTTTCAATAATTGCAGAATACTTCTCATTCTCACTTATCCATTTCAATCGCTCCTGCTTTCCTGCAGTTTGCAACTCTTCGTACTTAAGTCTGAAAGTCTCAAGCATTTTATTTTGATTTTCCTTTTTCTTTAGCGAAGCCAACGCACTTTTAATCGAAGCATCGGCAGATGCTAACTTTGAATTAAGGTCTTCATTCTGTTGCTTAATGAGATTATCGGAGTCCAAAATATCCTGATTCTTCAAACGAACTTCAATGAGATCCTTTTGAAGATTCTCATTAGCTTCCAGCAGAGATTCATTCAGGCTGTGTTCCTGAATAAACTGCTCTTCGAAGTTATTACGTTGTATATATTGGTAGGAACCCATACCAATAAATAATACTAGCATCGCCAGCAAACCACCATTCAATGCCTTTTGTTTAAAATCATTTGTTTTCATGAGCTGAATCTTTTGATTGTACAAAAATTCAGTTTGCTCATTAAAACAGAATTTAAAATAAATTAAAATGAGATTAACTTTAAAATAAATTGCGAAATATCAGCCCTTCAGCGAATGTCTGAATTCAATTGTAAATGTTGTTTTTTCAGAAGCAGATTCAACATTAATCTGACCCTCGTGCAACTTAACAATTTTATCAACCAGAGCAAGTCCCAGGCCGTGACCACGCACTCCTGTAGAATTGGTAGATCGAAAAAATGGCTGAAACAAAAATTTAAGTTCTTCGGCCGGAACGGCCTTGCCATAATTGGTGCAAATAAATTTCACATACTTATTGTCATAATCCAGAGAAACATAAACCTGTGAATCTGAAGAAAACTTACAAGCATTATCGCAAATATTTAAGATTACAGTCCTGAACAGCAATGCATTGCCTTCGGCACGAAAATCACTTTCGGATTGAGGCGGTGTGAGGAAATTGACATGAAAACGAATATCCGGTCTCGAATATTTAAGTTCATTGATAACCTGCCAAAGCACATCATCCAGCTGAACAGGAGACACAGTCATATCATTTGAATTATGCTCTGTTTGAGCTAATAGCAGAAGCGCATTGGTTATTCGGTTCAGGCGCTTCATATCTTCCAGAATTTCCTCGATTGAAGCTTTTACATGACCTTCTGTTTCGGGTTTTAAAAGCAACAATTCGAGTTGACCGGTAATGATTGTTAATGGAGTCCTCAATTCATGGCTGGCGTTGGCCACAAATGTTTTCTGGAGTTTAAAGGCTTCTTCAATGCGTTCGAAAAGCTGATTAAAAGCCCGGGCCATTCTACCTAGTTCATCTTTTCCATTGCCTTCATCCAAACGTTCATGCAAATTTTCTGGCGACATTTGTTCAGCTTTGGAAACAATTCCGGCAACTGGTTTTAATGCCCTTAACGTGAAAAACCAACCACTCAGAAGAAATATCAAAATCCCTCCCAGCGTAACAATAATCAATACATTTTTTAGATTTCTGAGTTTACTCAGTCCGAATTTATCATAGCCACCGGCAATTACAATAAAGGTCCCGCCTTTACCTTCGTATATTTTGCCAAGCATTTCATAGATGCCGCTTTGCCCG
>JAGQVC010000320.1 GCA_020438185.1 Bacteroidota bacterium | reverse complement strand
TTCCGGCTTTGCTTAAACCGGCTCCGGTGATAGCTTTTGCAACATTACTAATACTTGGTGGAATTTTTTCTATCAGAATATACAATGGAAATCAATCTGAATTAAGCGACGAAGAGATTAGTCGTTACGTGTATCAGGAAGGAATTGACGAACTAGATCTGGATGAAATTATTGAATATTCCGAACTGGACTACGCCGATACAATTGAAGAATCCGCTCCACAGAAGGAGAAGAACAAACGAAAAAATGAAAAAGAACTCGATGAAATTCAAAAATACCTGCTGGATGAGGATATTGATTTGAACGACATCATAAATGAATTTTAATTATTATGAAGACGATTATACACATCTTTCTGTTTCTGAGCAGCACAGCACTATTGGCTCAGCCCGGAGAACGAATCAGAGAAAGAATAAGAGCACAGAGAGTCGCATTTATTACCAGCCGACTTGAACTGACTCCAGCAGAAGCTGAAAAATTCTGGCCTATTTATAATCAGTTTACTGATGAATTTGAAGCCGTAAAAAAAGAGATGAATCAACTCAGAAAATCAACAAATGAAAACCTGATGAGTATGAGTGATAAGGATATAGAAAAGGCTCTGGAAGAGGATTTAGCCAACCAGCAAAAAATAACTGACTTACAGAGGAAATATCAGAAAGAATTAAAATCAGCAATAAGTGCCAGAAAAATTGCGCTGCTGTATAAGACAGAAAGAGACTTTAAACTGCAGTTGCTAAAAAGAATGCGTGATGCCGGCCAACCTCCGATTCCGGATGACGAGTTTTAATTTGAGAATTTGAATATTTGAATATTTGAAAATGAGGTCGGTTTTATTATTTTAGACTAATTAATTGCTATTTTAAAACAACTTATATTGACGTATATTTCGAGTGAAATTGCAAATTCGGAATTGTTTAAATGAACATTAAATCATGCAAATTCTGCTTACGGATATGCTGTCAATAGAAATTAATTATACATAATTCGCATTAAATTTACCTTGAAGGTTCAGCCAGCGAAGCGCGTTTTCGCTTAATAATTTTGATTTAATCTCATCGGAAAAGGTTGAATTTTTAATCAGTGTTCCGGGGGTATCTTCCCCAAGTGGAAAGGGATAGTCAGATCCCAAAGCAACACGGTCTGCACCGGCAAAATCGACCAGAAATTCAAGGGATTTCGGATCGTGCACCAGGCTATCGAAATACATTCTAGATACATATTTTTCGGGAGAAACCGGATTATCAATTGCAACCAGATCGGGGCGGCAATCAAATCCATGCTTTATTCGTCCCAATGTGAAAGGGAAGGAGCCTCCGCCATGAGCAAAAGCGACTCTCAATTCCGGGACTTTTTCAAATACGCCGCCAAATATCATGGATGCTATACAACGCGCTGTTTCGGCCGGCATTCCAACCAACCAGGGTAACCAGTATTTTTGAATGTGTTCCTGACCAAACATCTCCCAGGGGTGAATAAAAACAGCTGCACCTAATTCGGCTGCGGCCTGAAAAACAGGTAAAAACTCAGATTCACCCAAGTTTTTCTGATTTACGTTGGAACCAATTTGTACACCGGCCATTCCCAGCTCTTTCACACAACGTTCCATTTCCTTTATCGCCAGAGAAGGGTCCTGCATAGGAATAGTGCCTAAACCAATGAAACGGTCTGGATAGTTTGCAACAATACCGGCAATGTGGTCATTCAGGAATTTTGAAATTTCAAGACCATCTTCCGCTTTAGCCCAGTATGAAAACATGACCGGAACAGTGCTTAAAACCTGTACGTGAACACCATGCGAATTACATTCATGCATGCGTGTCTCAGGACTCCAACAATTATCCTGAATTTCACGAAAAAATTTATCATCCTTCATCATTCTTGCACAACAAGGCTTATGATGTTCCAGATGAATAAATCCGCCATAACCAAACTTTGATTTAAAATCGGGAATATTCTCAGGAAGAATGTGAGTGTGGATATCTATTGTAAGCATGGATAATGTGTTGATGTGCTGATGTGTTGATGTGCTGATGTGTTGATGTGTTGATGCTATAAAACACAAGTTTTTGTAAAGCAAAAGCTGAATTGATGTGCTAATGTGCTGATTTGCTGATGGGCTGATGGGCTGATAAACTAATGATTTAATGTGTTGATGCTATAAAACACAAGTTTTTGCAAAGCAAAAGCTGAATTGATGTGCTAATGTGCTGATTTGCTGATGGGCTGATAAACTAATGATTTAATGTGTTGATTTGTTGATGCTATAAAACACAAGTTTTTGCAAAGCAAAAGCTGAATTGATGTGCCTTTAGACTTATGTTCTAATTTGCTCGACTACTAGTGCTGTTAAACATTAAACAATTAATCTAGTTAGCCCATTAATACAATAAAACAATAGCCCATTTACACATTAGCACATTAGCATATCAGCAAATTAGCAAATCATTTTTTGCTACATTTGCACGCCCAAAAATGAACATTCAACAGAGATAGAATGAAAATACTAGTTTGCATAAGTCAGGTACCGAAAAAAAAAAAAAAAATCAGTT
>JAGQVC010000319.1 GCA_020438185.1 Bacteroidota bacterium | reverse complement strand
ATCAACCTGATTTTTCCCGGTATGCAGAATATGTTCCCGGAACAGCTCAGGGAAGTTGACAGTGAGAAAATGTTCAGAGCAATCAACCGGATCGAACCGGGCCTTATTCGCACAGCTGCTGATGAACTTACCTATCACAAGCATATCTTCATACGATATACGCTTGAAAAAGAATTAATACAGGGAAAAATAAAGTGCACAGAATTGAAAGATGCCTGGAATTCCATGTACGAATCTGAATTGGGTTTAAAAGTTCCTGATGATAATCATGGTGTTTTGCAGGATGTCCACTGGGCACACGGAAGCTTTGGTTACTTTCCTACATACACTTTAGGCAGCCTGTATGCAGCTCAGTTCAATAAGCAAATAAGAACTGAACTACCTTCAGTTTTTAACACTTTAACAACTGCTTCGTTTTCTGAAATAATTTCATGGCTTGGTAAAAAAGTTTATTCTAAAGGCAGGCTATTTGATTCTTCCGAGCTTTGTCAGCAAATCACAGGTAGTCATCTTAGTGCCGATGCATTTCTTGATTATTCCAGAAAAAAATTCACTCATTCAACTGATAAATCCTTATCCGAAACATGAAAACAATAAGATATTTTTTAATTCTCTTAATTACGGCTTTACTCCCCTTCTCAATGCCTGCGTGCAAGAACAATGGAAAAGCCCGAAATGGAAATGAAACAATGAAAGATCTTGTTCAGTTAAGCGATACCTCGAACTATAGTCTTTTAGTTTCCTTTTACAGCATCGGTTCCGGAATCGATCATAAGGTAGCCAAGGAATACGATAATTTTATTAAATCATTTGAAGCAGAGCATACTGATGAAATTCTGGTGGAAAGGATTCACTGGGGGCGCGAGGGAGAGCTGGATTTCTGCATGCGCTTTACAGGCCTCAAACCGGCCGATCAGAAGATTTTGCTTGACAGGACGAATGAGATTATTTCAAAATCAAAGTGGGTAAACCACAGTACCGATACTCCTTGCAAGCGCAAAAGAAATTGATACGGGTTATTAAGAATGGATGTAAATCTGTGCTCAAACATTCCAATATCAGGGAATTGTTTTAATTTTGTGCATCCCAAATTTCAGTATCCTAAAATCAAACTTTTATGCAAGAAACCGGAAGGAAAGGCAGAAACGCTTCCCTGGAAAGCATAGGCTTAGGTAATGTAGGCCTTGCGCACTGGAACTTAAGCCCTGCCGAGCTGATTGAAGAAACAATTTTACAAGGCGAAGGCACTTTAACCGACACAGGTGCACTGGCAATTGATACCGGAGAATTCACCGGTAGATCTCCAAAAGACAAATATGTGGTTTATGATCACAACACCAAGGATTCTGTATGGTGGGGAGATGTAAATCATAAATTTGAAACGGAGCAGTTTGACCGGCTTTATAACAGAATGTGTGCATATTTTACCGGTCAGGAAGTGTATGTCAGAGATAGCTTTGCCTGCGACGATCCGGAACACAGACTCTCCATCCGTGTAGTTACTGAGCTCCCCTGGTCAAATTTATTTGCCAACAATTTATTTCTCAGGCCTACGGCCGATGAAATCGATTCCTTTAAACCTGAATGGCATATTTTAAATGCTCCGGGTTTTAAAGCTGTTCCAGAAATTGATGGTACAAGACAACATAATTTCACCATAATTAATTTCACCAAAAAGGTCATCCTAATTGGCGGTTCCGGTTACACCGGAGAAATTAAAAAAGGTATTTTTTCTGTATTAAATTATGTTCTTCCTCATGAGAAAGGGGTGCTTTCGATGCATTGCTCTGCTAATGTTGGAAAAAACAACGATACTGCAATTTTCTTCGGTCTTAGTGGCACTGGTAAGACTACTCTGTCTGCCGATCCGGCGCGTAAACTAATCGGAGATGATGAACATGGCTGGTCTGAAAATTCAGTGTTCAATTTCGAAGGCGGATGTTACGCAAAATGCATTGACCTGTCGGCTGAAAAAGAGCCTCAGATTTTTAACGCCATACGCTACGGTGCCTTGCTAGAAAACACCAATTACTTTGAAGGTACACGTACTGTTGATTATTCCAACATTAATAAAACGGAAAACACCCGCGTTGCTTATCCGATTGAACTGATTGACAACATCATGCAGCCTTCTGCAGGAGAAGCCCCAAAAAATATCTTCTTCCTTACCGCAGATGCTTTTGGTGTTCTACCTCCGATTTCGAAGCTCACTCCTTCGCAGGCTATGTATCACTTTATTTCTGGCTATACCGCCAAAGTTGCAGGTACTGAGGTAGGAGTTACAGAACCACAGGTAACTTTTTCTGCATGTTTTGGAAAAGCCTTTTTACCACTGCACCCTACAAAATACGCAGAACTTCTGGGCGAGAAACTTAAAAAGAGCAATGTTAATGTTTGGCTTGTAAATACCGGCTGGTGCGGAGGTCCTTACGGAGTTGGTTCCAGGATTAAATTATCGTATACAAGAGCATTAATTACTGCAGCGCTAAACGGTGAACTTGACAATACAGAATTTATTGAATCACCTTTCTTTGGCTTGGCTGCTCCAGTAAGTTGTCCAG
>JAGQVC010000318.1 GCA_020438185.1 Bacteroidota bacterium | reverse complement strand
TTGCTTCAGGGTTCTTCTTTTCCGGTATTCCACCGTTCCGGTGGAATCGTTTCTGATTTCACTAACCGATTCGATGGTACCATCCTGCGTAAGCTGGCGAAACTCGGTTTGAAGCTCGCCCGGACTCACTTCGTTCCAGTAAACAAGACCCGATGTTGTGGTGTCCTTCCGGTTGATATTCTTGCTGATAATGGAATCTATTCCCATGAAGAACATTTTCCCCTGACGTGAAGCATCGAAGCTTTTGCGCACTTTAGAGGCAACCTCCTGACGTTCAACCAAATCGACTACGTTCTGCATGGCGTTAGCCACATTGGTTTCAAAGCGCTGTCTTTCCAGATCAATGGCGTTATCAATCCAGTAAATCTGAATGGCGATCAGGCCCGACAAAGCCAGTGTGAGCAGGGCTATTATTATTCGGATGTTGCTTCTGTTAATCACAACGAGTAAAGGACTGATGCAAGTTGGTGAAAGTCGCTAACGCTTAACTGCTCGGCTCGTAAGTCCAGAAAAGGATGGCTGAATTCCCTTCCGGCAATTACGGGCTTCAGTGCATTCCGAAGCGTTTTACGACGCTGGTTGAAGGCCGTTTTAACCAGGTTGCTAAAGTACTCGTAAGGTACCGGAAGTTCTGCATTTTCTATCCGCCGAAGGCGAATAACAGCCGATTTAACCTTTGGCGGAGGCGAAAACACATGTTCGTGAACGGTGAACAGGTATTCGCAGGTATAATACGATTGAAGCAGCACGGTAATAATGCCGTACGACTTATTCCCATGGCGGGCTGTAATCCGCTCTGCCACTTCTTTCTGAAACATTCCGGTAATTTCCTGCACAACTTCCTTGTGCGAAAGGCATGGAAAAGAATATGTTTCGAAATATTGTAGGGGAAATTTCCGGCGACAGCCGAAGTATTATCCAGCAAAGCTGATAAATCAAGTTTAAGAAAGTCGCCTTCGATAACCCGGTTTTCGAGCTGCGGAAAATGCTTTTTAAGATAAGGAACCGACTCGTAATCAATCTCAACCACAGTGAGGTCGAAGTTTCGTTTTAATAAAAACTGAGTCAGAACGCCCATTCCGGGGCCCACTTCCAGCACTTTCCTACCCGGGAAATACTCAAGGGCATCGGCAATATCAGCCGCAATGCTTTCATCTTTCAGAAAATGCTGACCAAGGTGTTTCTTGGCTCTTACTGAATCGCTGCCGTGTTTCAAGCTGTTTCCAAAAGGGTTCTGAATGCAACAAACTGATCTCTGTACTTTTCGGTATGTTCGGCCTGCAGGGCCGGGGCAAATACCTCGCGGTAGGTTTCGTATTTCTCCATCGAATCGAGGAAATACTGAACGGAATACGTAAACCCTTCGTCCTCTTCGGTGGTAAGCACTCTAAAAATACGGTTCTCGATAAATAATCCCGTAGAGAGCACATCCGGAATATGCTTGTGTTTCATCCATTCAAGCCATTCCATGTGCACCTCCGGTGCGATATTAACAGTAACGTTATACAGAATCATGCGGCAAAGATAACCATTAGCCCAACAGCCTGATAATTGAGCAATTGGTAAAACTTGTTGATTTCTTTTAACTGCGTTTACATTCAAGGTAATCAATATCCTTTAGATTAGCGCAAACACCTGATTATGGCGGCGAGAAAGACCCGGGCAAAGAAGATTTATGTTCTGGATACTTCGGTTATATTGTACAACCACAACAGCATTTACAGTTTCGAGGATAACGATGTGGCAATCCCGATTACCGTTCTGGAAGAGCTCGATAATTTTAAAAAGGGGAACGATACCAAGAATTTTGAAGCGCGGGAGTTTATCCGGAAAATGGATACACTATCGGGAAATTTTATTCTAACCGAATGGATTGAACTGGGTGAAAAACTCGGGAAATTCAAGGTAATTATGAACGGCAAGGGTAAAACCGTTGATGCCGTAAAAATCCTTGGCGAGGACAAAGCCGACCACCGTATTATTAATTCGGCGTTAGCACTGAGTGACGAGCATCCTGATAAAAAGGTAATTCTGGTTACCAAGGATATCAACCTTCGCCTGAAGGCCAAATCGCTGAACCTGAACGCCGAAGACTTTGAAACAGGTAAAATCAAGGATGTTGATTCATTATACACCGGTAAATCGGTGGTTTACGGAGTTAACGTAGGCATTATTGATCAGATTTACGCCGACGGACATTGCAAAGCCGACGATTTTATGGATGAGGAACCCATTCATAATCATTATTTTATCCTAAAAAACGGGAAACATTCGGTGCTTACCTGGTACAATCCCGAGTCGGGTTGGGTTGAACGGGTTGAGAAAAATGCCGCTTACGGTATTCGTCCGCGTAATGCCGAGCAAATTTTCGCGCTGCACGCGCTGATGAACCCCAATATTAAACTGGTTACACTGCAGGGAGTTGCCGGAACCGGAAAAACACTGCTCGCATTAAGTGGCGCGCTGGAACAAAAACGGGAGTACCGTCAGATTTATCTGGCAAGGCCAATTGTACCATTGAGCAATAAGGACATCGGTTATTTACCCGGCGATATTAAAAGTA
>JAGQVC010000030.1 GCA_020438185.1 Bacteroidota bacterium | reverse complement strand
GCTTTAATCCCTGAAAACCCGGAATCTCTTCAAACCTCATGGCGCAAATATACAAGCTTGATACTGCAGGCCGGGTATTCTTTACAATTTCATTGTGATAGCGACACAGATATTTTTTACATATTCGCTTCAAATTTCACAGCTATGTTATCAATAGATACTGCCGATTTCAGGGGTAAAAAAGTTTTGGTGCGTGTAGATTTCAATGTTCCTCTCAACGAGGCATTCGAGGTTAGTGATGATACCAGAATCAGGGCAGCCATTCCTACCATTCAGAAAATCACCTCCGGTGGAGGAATTGCCATTTTGATGTCGCATCTGGGACGTCCCAAGAATGGTCCTGAAGAGAAGTTTTCAATGAAACATGTGGTTCCGGCTTTGGAAAAACTGCTGGGACGTTCTGTGATTTTTGCCGGCGATTGCATTGGTATTGAAGCAGCAGAGCAGGTATCACGGGCTACGCCCGGAGATGTAATTCTGCTTGAAAACCTGAGGTTTTACAAGGAAGAAGAAAAGGGCGATGCCGAGTTTGCTTCGAAATTGGCAAAACTCGGCGATATTTATATGAATGATGCATTCGGAACTGCACACCGGGCACATGCTTCAACCGCAGTAATTGCGCAATTTTTTCCTCAGAACAAATTGTTCGGTTATGTGATGCAGGCCGAAATTTCGGCAATCGATAAAGTGCTTCACAATCCCGAACGCCCCATGCTTGCAATAATGGGAGGCGCCAAGGTAAGCAGCAAAATAGCCATAATTGAGCAGGTTTTGGGCAAAGTTGACCACTTGATTCTGGGTGGCGGCATGACCTTCACTTTTGTTAAGGCTTTGGGGGGCAAAATCGGAAACTCTTTGGTTGAGGACGATAAGCTTGATTTGGCGCTTGAGCTGCTTGAAAAGGCAAAGTCAGCCGGTGTTCAGGTTCACCTGCCGGTGGATGCCATTGCAGCCAATGCATTCAGTAATGATGCGAAGACGATGGTTTGCAGCGTGAATGAAATTCCGGATGGCTGGATGGGACTTGACATAGGGCCCGAAACCGAAAGACAGTTTGGAGACGTGATTAAAAAATGCAAAACCATTTTATGGAACGGCCCGGCGGGTGTATTTGAAATGAGCAGTTTTGCACACGGAACTCAGGCCCTTGGAGAAGCCATTGCAGAAGCAACATCCGCAGGCTCCTTTAGCCTGGTTGGCGGCGGCGACTCGGTTGCAGCAGTGAATCAGTTCGGTTTAGCCGAAAAGGTTTCGTACGTAAGCACCGGTGGCGGCGCCATGCTGGAATACCTCGAAGGCATCGAGCTTCCGGGGGTTGCAGCAATAAGACGGTAATTCAGGGCGCATCAGTGCCTTTTGGGTACCTGATTCACCCGAAAATCAACGGAATTCGTAGTCCACACCCCAAACCTGGGTGAGCAGTGTTTCCGGAGCATCTAGTGCAACTGCATTCTTGTGCGGTTTCGGAGTAACGGGCGAATTGTTTTTCAGGTAAGCCTTCATCATTTCATGCAGGGTAAACTCGGTGTTTCGTGTGTTTTTCACGTTTTTCATTCTGCACAACATATCTTCCGGGTCGCCATCGCGCTCGCAGGCGCAAATAGAATACACCTTTTCGGGGTCCAGTTTCTTTTTGCCAATCAGCACTTCCTGCACGCGTTCACCTTTAGGTGCGTAAGCTTTAAACTTCACTTTCATGCCCTGGAATTTAATCACCCAGCCACCGAATCTTTCTGAAGCATTTACGGCAAATACATTATTCAGCTCCTTTTCGAGCCATTTCATAATTTGTTCACCGGTTACTTCTCCTCTGCGAATCAGGCTGTCAACCGGCAACATATCGAAAATGTAACCTTCAGTTATCGGCACATTGCCGGTTTTGTCGCGCGTAACGCGCGGAGGGCAAAAACGGAAACCATTGGAAAGCACCACATCAATATCCGGCATTCGCCATTTAAGACCATCCAGAATCATGGTGTCAATCGTGTTTTCAATTACAAAGTAGCGGTACAAGGGCAAGGTACTGTATCCAACAACATTGTAAATATCGTTGCCGAACGGCGTTTCGTGCTTTTCTATTAGCGCTTTTACCTCGGCATCGGCTGTTAGTTCGTTCGATTTAATTTCCTCAAGACTGTATCGTTCGCTTACAATTTTTCCTTCCTCCACATCTACTTCAAGTTTGCCTACAAACGAACCAAATGCACCGGGTTCAACAACTTTGGCGTACTTACCCTGAATGGGTTTGCGCACCCTTTCGTGCGTGTCGCCACCAAAAATATAATCAACGCCCTTGCAAAATTCCTGGTTCGACAAGTGTATTTGCTGCGAAAGACCTAAGTGAGAGAGCAGGATGACCATTGCACATTGCTCCTGATTCCGTAGAACATCAATGTAATGGGCCAGGTTTTCTTCCGGATGCGTATAAATAATTCCCTTTGAGTAATTGGGCGATTGCCTGATCGGCACCAATGGGTCGGTGTAGGACAAAAACCCGATTTTAATACCCGCCACATGCCAGATGTGATAAGGCTGGAAAATGAGTTCGCCTTTTTTGCCTTCACCCAGGTCGTGATACATATTGGTGCATATTTTCGGTGCATTCAGCGAGCCCATTAATCGCTGCATGGCAGCTTTGTAATAAATAACTTCCCAGTTACCCGGAATGTACAGGTCGTATTCAAGGGCATTTAAAATCGGCACAATCGCCTCCCCGGTTGTTTTCACCGAAAGTTCACTTCCCTGAAACATATCACCGGTATCTATCAGAAAGGTATTCGGGTGCTTTTTTCGTTCTGCTTTAACCCAGGTGGCCAGTTCGGCATAACCGCCGGTTTTTCGGAAAACAGACTCGTTATTTTCCCAAAACAATTCATCGTGCGGGTGCACCTGGCAATGCACGTCGGTAGTTTGCAGAATATTTACAGTTTGTTTTCCGGCTTTCGCCGGGATGCTGCTTTCAGTACGACTGTCTGAAATTGTATTGTTTGCATTAAGGGCACTTCCAACTGAAGCTCCAACACTTAATAAACCAACTTTCTTCAGAAAGTCTCTTCTTTTTTCTGTCATTTACTCGGCTTTATCAGCGCAAAATGTCCAAAAAAAAGCGCAAGCCGGGTGACTAAAATCACATAAATGCAAATCACTCAGATTTCAAAGCTTGTTTCTGGAATTAAATTTTTGAAAACATCGGCCGTTAAACGGCCAAATAAACAGACAAATACAAGCTTGCCATAAGATGCATGGAAATTTGTCCGCGATGCTATTTTGTATTTGAAAAAACAATTCAGGCGGAAGCCTATTCCACTAACAACCTAAGGGTTGACTGAAATTGTTCACCACTAACCGTTATGGCGAATAATCCTGAAGAGAGTCCTTTAAGCGGTATGTTTATTTTACTGTTTGCATTCGCCTCAACAGTGCAATTCCAAACAACTTTACCGTTTAAGTCGTGCATTTTAACCTGCACATTTCCGGGTATTAAGTCGGAGGCAAACAGCAGCTGGGCCGATTCGCTCGCCGGATTCGGATAAATGATACAGTTTCTTTTTTCCAGGTTATCAATCCCTGTTGCCGGTTCGGGCGTTACATAAACATTAATTAAAGCACTTGAGCCACAATCGCCGCTTCCTGTAACGGCGCGAACCTCGTAAACCCCTGCCTGCTCAAACACCCACGAAATCTCAGGTCCGCTTCCCATCAGCGTTCCATCAGAAAGAAACCAGTCAACCGGCCCGTCACTAACAGCATATAGCTGAACGGTTTCTCCGGGCCTGATGGTAGCACTTCCCGCCCCGGCAAAAACACCATTGCTTTGTGTGGATTCAATTTCGACAGCGAAAATAAATGTGTAACCATCGCCTGTTGAAATCTCCAGATGGTAAATACTTCCGGCCAGATTCCCGAACAGGATTTCGGTGTTTGAGCTGTTTCCGGAAAAAACTTCCTGACTGTTAGCTGTATTAATCAGGGAATAATCAATGTTTAATGCCGAGGGGTTGGAAAAAGTAAGACTGCCGTTTTGCTGATCACAGCCAGCCGGAATGGCAACCAAATCCATTGGAGCGGTAAATCGCAACCTAAAGCGGTGCTCCAGGTTCATGCTACCGGGCGTAAAAGTGTAAATATCATTAAGACGCAGATTGGCAGAAATTCCTTCCTGCAAATCTTCAAGGTAAATCAAAACTGAATTGGGGAAGTTCTCGAACTGACTAAGACGCAGCTGGTGGAGCCCCGTTCCGGAAGAGTTCATGCCGAGTTCAACAATCCGTTCATTGCTAAGTGGCGGCAAAGCCTGGATGGCCATTTGTTCTTCACCCAGATAACTGTAAAGCGAAATATTTGTGTTGCCATCCAGCTTTACAGCATCATACTGATCATCCATCCCGTCGGTGGCACCCTCTATAAAGGCAATCAGGGTTTCGTTGTACAATTGAATATTGGAAACCAGACTTATTTTAACCCTTTGAAAAAAGGGCGTTTCCTGAAATTGTTCCGAATGCGCATTAGATACAGGGTGTGCACCAAAGGCCTGATTTACAGATAATAATATAAGCAACACCCGTATTGAGCCTGCGAAACGCCTTTGGAACAAGCTTTTGAACGATTTCATAAATTCGGTTGATACCCTTTTACTGAATTCTCACCAGGCGGTTTCAATTTATATAAACCACATGTGCATTTTATTAGATGCAAAGAGAATAATTTTTTGTTGCCCGCGCTATTCCCTGAATCACATTTTGAGGCGGAACAAATTGTCCTTGAGCGAAGCCTTAAGTAATAAAACAAAAAGCCCTGCAGAATTCCTCTGCAGGGCTTTTTAAAACCATATAATCAGCAATTATTTGTCAATGATAATCACAAGGTATTTTGAAGATCTCCAGAAGCTCTGAGGATTAGTGATTGTAAGGCTTTTCACCATTTTCTTGCCTTCCATTTCAAGCTTGTAAGAGCTGCTTGGGTGGTTTGTAATCACACGTGCATCTTTTCCTCCAACAGGAATTGATTTGATTTGAGAAACATCAATCTTGGTGAAGTATTCTTCGTTGAAGTCGCCCGCCAGGCTTTTCTTACGGCCAAGTCCGAGGAAACCACCTTCCTTGCTAACAACTTTGTTGTCGCGAAGCTCTTTAAACGTTCCAACAGCATAATAAGCAGTATTCAGGGCTTCGGTTTTTTGCTGAATTACTTCGGTTTTAGCAGCACTTTCAGTCTGAAGTCCGGCAACGGCAGTATTCAATTCAGTAATCTGAATGTTCATTCCGGCCAGCTGCTCTTTAAGTGAAGCAATTTCAGCATCTTTTTCCTGTAACTGAGTTGTCATGCGCTCGATCATTTTTTCGAGCTCTGACACTTTCAGGTTCGATTTTTTAAGCTTCGATTGCAGAGATGCAAGCTTTGACTTGTTTTCTTCGAGCAGGTCGTTAATGAAGTTAATATCTTCATTAATACGATCTTTTGCTGTTCCCTGAAGTTCGGTGCCTTCGGCAGCCGAAGATTTAATAACGCCCTGCTTTTGTTTTACCTGGGCCAGGTTATCCTCAATTTCATTGAGCGATTCGATAAAAGAATTGATGGTTGAGTCTTTGCTTGCGGCTTCGCGTTCAACACGCTCTTTTTCAAGCTTAAGAGCTTCCATTTCCGGGTTGGGCTCATTGCTTTGGCATCCGGCAAACGATAGTGCAACAATTGCTAAAATCAGCAGACGTTTCATAATTGATTTTTTAGAGTTTTAGGTATAGTTCCGGCAACAAAGGTACAGGCTTAGTGTGGGAAGCAAATCCTAAAAACGGACGAACCTTACAAAACAATACACGGCTCAAAACCGCGGTTCTTCACGGGATTGTTAATAAAATCGGGCGTTTTAAGCGTTTTTTAATCCGGCTCCTGTAAGGAACAGGTTCATTTTGTTCATTCGTCTTTATCGCGCCTGCGGCGGATAGAACCTCATAAGAATTAGCCGTTCGATTTCATATCTTTGCAACCCTTTAGAAAAAAAGGCCAGAAATTCATGCAATACCCTGAATATAAGCAGCTCAACCTTCCCGCGATAGCGGATGAAATACTTGAATGGTGGGATAAGGAAAATGTGTTTGAACGCTCGGTTAACGAACGCCCCGCCGGCAAGCCCTTCACATTCTACGAAGGTCCGCCTTCGGCCAATGGTTTGCCCGGAATTCACCACGTTATGTCGCGCACCATTAAGGATATGTTTTGCCGCTACAAAACACTGCAGGGTTTTCAGGTAAAACGCAAGGCCGGCTGGGATACTCATGGTTTACCCGTAGAACTTGGAGTAGAAAAACGACTGGGAATCACCAAGGAAGATATCGGGAAGTCGATTACTATTGAAGAATACAACCGCAAGTGCCGCGAGGAGGTGATGAAGTTTACCGATATCTGGAACGACCTCACACGCCGCATGGGTTACTGGGTTGACATGGATCATCCATACATCACCTACGAAAACGCATATATCGAAAGCGTCTGGTATTTACTGAGTGAGCTTTACAATAAAAACCTCATTTATAAAGGTTATACCATTCAACCCTATTCGCCTGCAGCAGGAACAGGTCTCAGCTCTCACGAGCTGAATATGCCCGGCACTTACAAAAATGTTAAGGATTCAACCATTGTAGCTCAGTTTACGGTGGTTAAAGACGAAAAGGCAAATTCAATCTTTGGTTCGCTCATCAACGAAGATCTGCGCCTCCTGGCCTGGACGACCACACCGTGGACATTGCCTTCGAATACGGCTCTTTCGGTTGGAGCAAACATCACTTACGCAGCGGTTCGAACCTACAACATGTACTCGCACGAGCCTGTAACGGTTATTTTGGCTGAGGCACTCATTCCGAACCACTTTTCGGCCGCAGCGGCCGGAATGCCGCTCAGCGATTACAAAGCCGGCGACAAACAAATTCCATGGGAGGTTGCAGGCACATTTAAGGGCTCTGAACTGGCGGGTTTGAGGTATGAACAGCTTCTTCCGTATGCGCAACCAACTGATGGCGATGCATTTAAGGTGATTACAGGAGATTTTGTTACCACCGAAGACGGTACCGGAATCGTACATACGGCTCCGAGTTTTGGTGCCGATGACTTTAAGGTTGCGCGGCAGCACAGCATTGGTTCGCTAACGCTGGTTGATACACGCGGAAAATTCCTGCCGGTTGTGGAAGACACAATTTTCGGCTTCGCCGGAGAATTTGTTAAAGAGCAATACCTGAGCGATGACGAAAAGGCGGAGCAGCTTGCCCTGCAGCAGGAGCGTCTCCGCAATATCATTCCCAAACTGGACAAATACCTCAGTGTTGATGAACGTATCGGACTTAAGTTAAAAATTGAGAACAAGGCTTTCAGGATTGAGAAATACGAGCATACCTACCCGCATTGCTGGAGAACCGATAAGCCGGTACTTTACTATCCGCTCGACAGCTGGTTTATAAAAACAACCGCGGTTAAGGACAGGCTTATTGAATTAAACAAAACCATTCACTGGAAACCGGAAAGCACGGGGACCGGTCGTTTCGGAAACTGGCTCGAAAACCTGCAGGACTGGAACCTGAGCCGAAGCCGCTATTGGGGAATTCCGATTCCAATCTGGAGCACAGAGGATGGTTCTGAAAGAATCTGCATTGGTTCGGTTGCGCAGCTGCGTGAAGAGCTTGAAAAATCGGTCAAAGCCGGATTAATGAAAGAAAATCCGCTGGCTAAGGTTATTCCCGGCGATTATTCTTCGGAAAACTACAATTTGTTCGACCTGCACAGGCCTTATGTTGATGACTTTGTTCTGGTTTCGGCTACGGGCAAAGCCATGCGCCGTGAGTCGGATCTGATTGATGTGTGGTTTGATTCGGGTGCAATGCCTTATGCTCAGCTGCATTATCCTTTCGAAAACCGGGAATTGATTGATCAGCGTCAATCCTACCCGGCCGATTTTATTGCCGAAGGTGTTGACCAAACGCGAGGCTGGTTTTTTACATTGCATGCAATAGGAACAATGTGTTTTGATTCGGTTGCCTTTAAGAATGTGGTTTCCAATGGTTTGGTGTTGGATAAAGACGGCAATAAAATGTCTAAACGACTTGGTAACGCTGCCGACCCATTCGAAACGCTCAGTAATTACGGTGCAGATGCCACACGCTGGTACATGATTTCGAATGCCCAGCCCTGGGATAATCTTCGTTTTAACGAAGAGGGAATCCGCGAAGTACAGCGTCGTTTCTTCGGAACACTCTATAACACTTACGCCTTTTTCGCACTTTATGCCAATATCGATAGTTTTAATCCTGCGCAGCAGGGAATTCCGGCGGTAGCCGAAAGACCGGAACTGGACCGTTGGATATTGTCGCGATTAAACTCGCTGGTAAAGGATTGTACGGCCAAAATGGATGATTACGACCCTACGCCGGTGCTTCGTATGATTGAAGATTTTGTTTCGGAACAGCTCAGCAACTGGTACGTGCGCTTAGGGCGCCGTCGTTTCTGGAAAAGCGAAAGCGATGCCGACAAACTTGCGGCGTATTCAACCTTGCATACTTGTCTCGAAACTGTGTCGAGGCTCATGAGTCCGTTCTCGCCCTTTTTTGCAGAATGGTTGTACCGTAACCTGCTGGCTGCCAATGCTGGCAGCAATTCCGTTCATTTAAGTTTTTGGCCTTCGGCCGATGAAAACCGGATAAATTCTGACCTGGAAGAACGAATGGAGCTTGCCCAGCGTTATACTTCAATGATTCTTGGTTTGCGCAAAAAAGTGAATATCCGGGTTCGCCAGCCTCTGTCGAGGGTGCTGGTTCCGGTAATTGATGCTCATGTGCGCGAGCAGCTTGATGAGGTAAAGGCTTTGATTCTTGCCGAAACCAATGTGAAGCATATGGAATACGTAGGAGAGGAAAGCGGAGTAATTAAAAAACGGATTAAAGCCGATTTTAAAGCACTCGGGCCGAAGTTCGGAAAGATGATGAAAGGCATTGCCGCAGGCATTTCACAAATGAACTCACACGATATCAGCGCTTTACAGCGTGATGGAAAGTTCAGTCTGCTGGTTGACGGCCAGACACTTGAGATTGGACCTGATGACGTTGAAATCTTTACGGATGACATTCCGGGTTGGCTGGTTGCCAGCGAGGGTGCGCATACGGTTGCGCTTGATGTGAACCTCAGCGAGGCGCTGATTGAAGAAGGTCTGGCCCGTGAACTTGTGAATAAAATACAGAACATCCGCAAAACCAGCGGCTTAGAGGTTACCGACCGTATTGAAATCATTGTGCAAAACCATCCGGCTATAACCGCTGCAATCGAGAACAATAAAAATTATATTTGCGCCGAAACGCTTGGAGACAACCTGAAACTGGTTGATTCTGAAACCATTCTTCAGGGTACAGGCGTAGAACTCACGGATGAAATTTCAACCGTTGTAGCCATCACAAAATTGAACTGAACATGAGTGAACAGGAAAAAACAAGATACAGCACCGAGGAACTGGAAGAGTTTCGCGGAATAATTGAAAACAAACTGGAAGAGGCTCGTCGCGATTATGATTTGCTGAAATCGGCTTTTTCAAACAAGGATGATCACGGAACCGATGATACTTCGCCAACTTTTAAGTTGCTCGAAGAAGGTTCTGATGTGTTGTCGAAGGAGGAAACCGGTCAGCTTGCTGCCCGTCAGAAAAAGTTCATCGAAAACCTGGAGGCTGCTTTAGTTCGTATTCAAAACAAAACCTATGGAATTTGCCGCGTAACCGGTAAGTTAATTCCGAAAGAGCGTCTGCGTGTGGTTCCTCATGCAACTTTGAGTATCGAAGCTAAAAACCAGCAATAAAGGGCAGAAATGCCTGTAAAAAAGGTGCGTAAACCGCTCATTATTATTTTATTGGTTCTTCTTGCCGACCAGATTCTAAAATTCTGGATGAAGACGCATTTTATGCTTGGCGAATCAGTTCAAATGGCCGGCAACTGGTTCTACCTCACTTTT